>NZ_JAMXSJ010000032.1:0-45722 GCF_024124725.1 Halomonas sp. Ps84H-12
CTTCCAGCGTGTCGTTGTCGGTGAATCCGGCGTCGATGCGCACACGAACCTGTGCCCCGGTGCTCTCGTTGAGCCGCTTCACCAGGTGCGGGATCCACGTATCGGCGTTCTCTGCCGGGCCGGCGTTTACCCTCTCGCAGTAGCCCGCCGACCATATCGCCGGTTTCGGCCAGCGAGGCGACCAGCGGCGAGTAGATGCGGGCTCCGTAAAGGCCATGATAGGCCGAGCCGCCCTGGTGGCCATGGACCTCGATCGGCAGGCCGTCGATGTCCAGCGTCAGCTGCTTGGGTCGCTCCCCGTTCTTCAGCGACGTCAGCCGCCAGACCACCAGCCGCAGCAGGCCTTCGTGCACAGCATCGATATTGTCGTTGCGCCCGAGGCAGCTCAGCAGCCGCGACAGCGTGGCTTGCGACGGCCGGTCCTGGGCCAGGGGCGTCGTCCCGCGCGCGTCGCTGCAGGCCAACTGCCAGAGCGGGTCACGGCGCAGCGTGTCGGTATCGCTGAGATCGATCCAGCCCATGGCACGCTGCAGCACCAGGGTACGCAGCTGACTGGCCAGTGAGTGGCGGACGCGTAGCGGATTGCGGAGGTCGACCAGGTTGTCTTCCAGCGCCTCGATCACGCCGCTGTTGTCGAGGGCTTCACGCAGCAGCAAAGCGCCGCTGTCGCTGGTGGTGCGCTGGCCGCTCAGCTCGACACGGACAGAGCAGTTGCACGAGGGCGTCCAGGTGGATAGGCTTTCACCCATAGCGGATGGCTCTCTTGGTTCAGGTTCTTGCCGGAACGTTCTGATTTCTCAAGAGAATACCATCCGCTATCTTCGTTTTCAGGCCGGCCTCATGAATAAGGCGGGTTTACGCTAAAGTTCCAAATTGGCAAATTTCATCAATGAAGCAGCTTGCCGCTCTTATTAAATGGCGGCCAGGTTTCTTGCAGATTATCGTAAAGCATTTTAGCATCTCGTCTTCATTGATTTTTATTGACTTAAGATTGGCAGAATGGTCTTTTTCCACCACGCAAAAATGGGGCAATATTGTAACTCCATTAGAGCCCTCTATGTAATGCTTTATCATTTCAATGCTATCTAGCTCGAATCTAATATTTAGTTCTATTCCAAGCCCTTTTGTTGCGACTTCAATTATCTGACGTGTTAAGAATTTATGGTTTAATATTGTTATCTCATGGCCTTCAAGCTCGCTTAAGCCAATTGCCTTTTTTGTAGCCAGCGGGTGACTTTTTGGTGCAACAACGGATAGTCTAGTATCAAAGTATTTTATGGCCTCAATATCACTTGGGATTTTTGTGTCCATTACAATCCCAAAGTCAATTTCGCCAGATCGAATGGTGTCATAAACAGAGTCACTCCCTAGTATTTTACCACTAAATCTTACATTTTCATGAGAGTTTTTAAATTCCTTGATGCGGGGAAAAAGCAACTCTTTAGTGACACCTTCAATTGTGGCATAATGAATAGTTCCAGAAAATGTTCCATTCATTTCGTCAATTCTTGATCTTGCAATTTCTATTTCTCTAATTGTTTTTTCCATATGGTGCGCTAATATTTTTCCTTCCTCTGTAAGCTGTATTCCTGATGCTAGCCTGTCAATTAGTTTCGCCTTGAAGTTATGCTCTAGACAGGATATCTGTCTGCTAATCGCAGAGGGGCTAATATGAAGAATATCGGCTGCTTTTCGGACTGATCCGACTTTGGATACTGTTAAAAAATATTTGTATGTAGTTATGTGCATTTTTTTCGGTTCTTCGTCACTTTATGTGGATTTGGCCTGGTCGAACAGGCGGCCCACCGGGCTACCAATCAGGTAGATCATGGCGATGAAGTTGGCCTTGTTCCGGTAACCCCGTGCGCGTGACCGAGCCGCCTGAAACAGACCGTTCATGCCTTCCAGTCGTGCGTTCGTCAGTCCCGAAATCCAACGCCTGACCACCGCATCGGCGTGACGCTCCAACGTCGCCAGGGCTTTTGCCATCGGCTTCAGCAATGGCTTCTCCGAGACTGCCACCTTCATGACCTTGAGGTAGTTCGTGATGCGCCATCGAGCCGCGCGTGGCGTCGGCGCCTTCTGGATCCAGCTCAGCTTCTCCTTGATCACTCAGGAATCGGACGTGGCGCTCTGATCGGCGAGCAGTTCCTGGAGCGCCGCCAGTTGCTTAGGTGTCAGATTCTCGTTTTCCAGGCTCTTCAGAGTACAAAATTCCACATATCTCCGCGATTATTTTTCGGGGGGGATTACCGGGTGTCCATGCCCTCGATGGCCAACGGCCCGAGGTCGGACAGGCGGAAATGGGCGGAGCGCACTCCCTTCCCCTGCTTGCCCAGCGGGTCGACGGGCTCATGGATGATCTCGATGGGGGCGTGGTGTGGCATGGATAGACGTTCTGCGCAGCCTCCAGGGAGGGTGAAGGGGCGCTTACGCGCTTTGGGTAGACTTATCGCCCCATGGCGCGCTCATGGCTACGCTGGGAGCGCTCCCTGTTCGCTGGTTGCTGGTGATGCTCGATGCCTTTCTGTCCCTGGCTATCGCCCGGCACTACCTTGTCATGCTCGGGCTGCTTGACCTCTTTGCCATGCTGGCAAAGCTGCTTGAGCTCCAGGGCCGTACTCTTGTCGGTGCTGCGGCGGATGGCATCAGGCAGCGACTTGGTGCTGTCGGTATACACCTGGGCCTCATGCCGGGCGCGGGACATGGCCACGTAATAGACCTCCTTGACCGTGGCGTGCGATTTGGAATCGAGGTTGGCAAACACCCGGTCAGCGGTAAGCCCCTGCGAACTGTGAACGGTGGTGGCATAACCGTAGGTCATGGGGAGCGGCTGCTTGTTGTCCAGCTTCACCACCTTGCCCTGGCCGTTCTCGATCAGGACGCTCTCGGGCTGCACTGCCTTGACGCGGTAGCGCTCATGGGTGCCAAGGTCACGCTCGGCCACATTGCGGCTGATTCGCACATGATCGCCGGGAGACAACTCGGCCTTTTCCACCGCATAGACCGATAGCTTGGTGCAACGCGCAGGCGAAAAACTCATGACCTCGCCATTCTCCGCCTTGACCGTCAGGCGGTTGCCGGGGCCGGTGTCCATGACGCGGTACAGCTCCCCGCGCTTGAGGCCCACGGCATAGTCGCGCTCTGGCACGATCACCGCGCCTTTCTCGTAGTAGCGGCTGTGCTTACGTTCCTCCTGGGTATTGAGGAGCCGAGTGCGCTAATCGTGCATGCTCGGATCTGTGGGGGGGCCGGGTCGAGCAATCGCCCAGTCTACCCGACTAACTCTTGAGGGTGTGCGCTTTATGGCAACAGACCGTTCTGATTTTTCTATTTTTATTAACGCTTTCTACCGACTACTCTCAGAATGATCTTTGTTAAATTCACATCCACTTGATGAAGGATTAATAATGAGTACAAAAAGTAAAAGGAAGCTATTGTGGTCAGTTGTGTTGGCTGCGCTATTGGTAACATGGCTTCCATATTTTGGAATTTTTAATTCAGCTTCCATGGTGATGGGATTGCCACAGCCTTTGGCTGTGATGATTGCATCCAACGTAGTGCTTACGATTTGCGTCATTCTTACTTATCCCCTTTATTTTAAGCCTTTTATTAGAAAGCTTGAAGAAAAGCCTCTGCATGAGGAGGGGGTGAAATGAATAATGCACTGACGGCTGCAATATTGGTCGCGTTTATTTTGGCTTTCATACTGGTGTCATATCTTTCTAAAAGGAGCCCGCAGAAATCTTACGGAAGTTCGTCAGAAAACTTTATCATTGGTGGTCGTGGAATAGGGACGATAGTTCTGGTTTTGTCGATGGGAGCTACGTATTTTTCAACCTGGACTCTTTTAGGTGCATTCGGCGCATATTATAGATCTGGAGTTTGGTTTGCGGGTTTTGCTGTTTGGACAATTTTTCATGCGATTTTCATATGGTTGTTCGGGGCTAGGATTTGGTTGGCAGGGAAAAAATATGGGTTTATAACTCCGGGTCAAATGATTAATCATTATTACAAGAGCAACAGGCTTAGAATTTCAGTTGCTTTAGTCGGAATAGCTGCTTTAGTACCTGTAATGCTTATACAGGTTATCGGTGGGGCTAGAGCACTTGAAACCCTTACAGATGGTGCAATTCCATACATTGTTGGAGTCACCGTTACATCGGTGATGGTGGGCGTTATTGTTCTGTGGGCTGGCTTTAAAGGTACTGCATGGACCGACTCTTTCATGGGTGTGTTTTTTGCATCTATTTTGATATTTACAGCATTGTACGTATTAAATATTTCTGGTGGAACTGAGTTGTTTAATCAGGTATCACAGTATAAGCCTGAACTTAACGTGGTTTCAGGAAACCCTCTTGGAATGTTGGAGCTGTGGCTTGGGCTGGGATTTGGTGCTTGGGTCCTTCCCCATATGTGGCAAAAGTTTTATTCTGCTTCATCAGCTAAAGTTCTTGGAAAAGTGGCTATGGCCACACCTTTCTGGAATTCATGGATGATGGCTATTATTCCCCTTGTGGTTGGTATGGCGGCAGTTATTCCTGGAGTTGCTCCTGGCGTAAATATGGACAATAGCGATACGATCCTTCCGCAAATATTCAATTTTCATTTTCCTGTTTTGGGCGCTTTTGTTGTGGCAGGTATTCTTGCAGCAGCAATTTCCACTATTAATAGCCAGCTTCTTTCCTCAGCGAGCCTAGTTGCTGAAGATATTGTAGATACTTTGACAAAGGAGGATATGACAAGTAAGAGGGTCACTTGGGTTACAAGAGTTGTAGTCCTATCTCTTACGGTAATAATATTTGTGCTTGCAATGCTTCCAAGCGGTGCAGGGTTTTTGGTTCCAATTGCTTCTTTAGGGTTCGGTCTTGGTCTTCAGCTTGTGCCTTCGGCTTTAGGCATGCTGTATTTTAAATCGGTCACGGAAGCAGGAGCGTTTCTTGGCTTGGTTCTAGGGGTTGTTGTTATGGCTCTCATAGCAATTACCCAAATAGACATTCCTGTTGGACCAGGCATTGCGGGAATTATGGTCAATATAATTGTAACGGTCGCTGTAAGCAAAGTAACCAGAAAGGTTCCTGAGTCTTCAGTGAAAGATTTCCATGATATGTTCAACGAATATATGAGAGATAACGCTGAGCAAGTGGTTTATTCAGACGAGAAAAAGGCTTGAGGTTTTTATGAAAGATAAATTGAAAGCTGCAGTAGTGCAAGATTCTAGTATCCCTTTTGATGCTGAAAAAACAGCCAGAAAAGCTTGTCGCCTAATCGAAGAAGCAGCGAGTAATGGAGCTGAGTTGGTGGTGTTTCCGGAGGCATTTTTAGGCACCTACCCCAAAGGCCTAACCTTTGACTCACCAGTCGGAAAACGACACCCTGAAGGGAGGAGGGACTACCTTAAGTATTATGATGGCGCAGTTGAAATTGATGGGGCTGAGATAGACGATATTGTCTCTACTGCAAGGGAAAACAATATCTTTGTGGTGATGGGAATCATTGAGAAGGGTGGAAGTACTCTTTATTGTACTGTGGTTTTCATCGACCCGGAGAGTGGGGTTGTTGGTAAGAGGCGAAAGCTTATGCCAACGGGATCCGAGAGACTTGTTTGGGGTTTTGGTGACGGATCAACGCTAGATGTAGTTGAGAGTGATCTAGGTGCAATAGGTGCGGTAATATGTTGGGAAAATTATATGCCATCCTTGCGCGCTGCTATGTATGGCCAGGGTGTTGAAATATACTGCGCTCCTACTGCTGATGATAGGGATACCTGGGTATCTACAATGCAACATATAGCTATGGAAGGTCGGTGCTTTGTTCTTAGCTCCTGTCAATTTTTAAAGCGTGGTGATTTTGAAGAGGATTATCGGTGTACTCTTAGCGATAACCCAGAAGAAGTTTTGATGCGAGGCGGTAGTATGGTTGTTGGGCCGCTCGGCGAAATAATTTCGGGCCCCGTTTATAACGAAAATACTATAATTTACGCTGATATCGACAGAGATACTCTGGTTAAAAGCAAGTTGGATTTTGATCCGGTTGGACATTATTCAAGGCCAGATGTCCTTTCTGTTCATGTGGACAAAGAAGAAAAGAAAGCTGTGCATTACTAAGAGTGTGTTTTAGGGAGTCCTCTTCCTTCTTCTCATATTGAGGAAGAGGACTCCCTGTTAAGTGCCTAATCTAAAGTTTTTGTGTAATATCCATGCCAGGATTTCTGACACGGACAGAACCATGGAAAAACGCTTCGTTGCCCCTCTCACTGGAGTCGGGTAGACCGGGCGATTGCTCGATCCGGCCCCCCACAGATCCGAGCATGCACGATTAGCGCACTCGGCTCCTCAATCATCAGTTTCGCTGAAGGCTCAGCACTGCTGCATGATCCGCGCAGCAGGTAAAGGCAGCAGCTGGAACAGCTGGTCCGCCTTTGCCCACGAGAAGTACGCTCGCTGTGATCGGCGTCTCAGCCACTTCACCCACACCAACCGTACTCGGTAGAGGAACAGCTGGAGGGCTCGGATATTGCCCCGGATGCCGTAGTAGGCGTAATGGCCCTGCACCTTCCGCCTCAGCAGCCTATGCTGCTCTCGGATCGGCAAGTGTCGGCTCCAGCGGCACCAGAGCGCAATTCGCTTGAGACCGCGCCGAAACCTGTCCTTCGCCGTCTTGCGCTTGATGATCAGGCGCCCGTGGCGTGACTTCCCCCAGTAGTGGGTGAAGCCCAGGAAATCAAGTGCAGGTAAATATTTGCCAACAACGGGGATATCACGCCCCCTTGCGGGCTTCCCACCTCCCCTTTCTGCCATTGCCCGGCTTCCAATACCCCGGCCTTGAGCCATTTGCCGATCAGGCGGAGGACCACACCGTCCTTCACTCATTGCTGCAGAAAGTCTCGCAGGTGCTGATGGTCGATCGTGTCGAAGAAGGCTTTGATGTCCAGATCAATGACCCAGCCACCGCTCATCGACGACAGTCCTTCCCACACCGCCTTGACGGCGTGATGCGCTGAGCGACCTAGCCGGAAGCCATACGAGCAGTCCAGAAAGTCATGCTCGTAGAGCGGCTCCAGTAGGGCCACCACGGCACGCTGCAGGACCTTGTCTTCGAAGGTGGGGATACCGATCGGCCGTGTGCTGCGCCCATCTCCCTTGGGAATGTGGATGCGTCGCACCGGCGGCGCCTTGTAACGACCGCTCTTGGCGTCCTCCAGCAGCCGCTGGATGTTGGCCTCGAAGTCGCGCACGAAGTCGTCCGCCGTCTGGCCATCAATCCCGACGGCACCATCACGGCGCGTCATCAGGGTGGCCGTCTTTAGCCACTGGGCATCGATATAGTGCGCCAGTGACGTGAAGGCACGCTGCGGGAAGCGCTCTGCCAGCGCTGCTATCCGCAATTGTTTCGTGGACATGACCTCAGGTTCCTGTGCACCTGCCATGTTTCCCTCTTGCGGTTCTGATGATTGGTCGCCCCTTCCCTCCAACGGGTCCCATCGAGCCGGTTCCCCGCCTTCGTCGGTACTATGAGCGACTCCGACTCCTGCCTTTCCTTCCGGTCGGCTCCTGATGGTCACCTGACCGTACCCCCTGAGTGCCTGTTGTTCGCTTCCGTCGCCGCCAGGCACGACAGCGTCAGACCGAGAGCTTTCTCCGCAGGCAGCCCCGTGCCTGTGCCATTGCCTTTCGGGGGAGAAAGGCGGGCCTCTCAGGTTCCTGGGAACCCCCTGTGTGCACCTGCCCTGCTCTCTGACACCGGAGATCCCTCGCCGCCAAGCCGGCTCGGCGGGTTGGTGTTGCCTTCCATTACGGGCAGAGAAGTAGTGGACGATGATAAGCAGCAGCGTACTACAGCGCCTCCACGTCAAACGCTACGATTTGCCGTGGAGCGCTGGAAAACTCTACGCCTACTAAGTGAATAGGCTTGCCGCTAGCACGATACTTGTCGGCATAGCCCTTGGTTTTGATCTGCTCAATCGCTTTGCCTTTAGGCAGTTGTTCAACCACCTTGAACTCAAACAGGTAAACATGCCCGTTAAAGTCGATGCTCATATCCACTTTGCCGTGGTGGCTGGCGTCTTCCACCGTCACATTCACACCCAGCGCGGCGAAGTGGCTGTAAAACACGCTGGCGTAATGGCCTTCGTATTGGGCAATGGGGTTGTTGCGGTACCAGTCGTGTGGCAAGCCGGCATAAAGCGCTTTGAGGTGGGTTTCCAGGCCTTGGAGGTCGTGCGCTTGCAAGTTACGGAACAGCGTAAGCCGCTCCCGAGGGGGGGCTTGCACACCCAGCACAGGTAAAAGCGCTTGGTTAAGGCTGGCTTCCACCTCAAGGTTGGGGTAGCCCAAGGTGTAGAGCCAATAACCGGTCATTGGCTCCTCGACAGCATGCGCGGTCAGGTAGCCCGTTTGGAACAAGAGCGCTTCGGTGGCGATATGGTCGACATCAAAGCGGCCTAACAATTCGGCTTCTGTTTGCAGTTGGCTCAAGGCAGGAGTGAACACACCGCGTTTTTTTAGCAGTTCTACTAAAAACGTAGGGGTAGCGCTTTCAAACCAGTAAGGGGTGAATTTCCGCTCTTCTAACAAGAGCAATACATCAAACGGGTTGTAAACGCTGGGCACGTCTTGCCCGCCCCAGCGATAGCCGTTGTACCAGCGGCGAATCTCGTCACGGTCAAGCCCAGGCAGTTCAGGCGCAAACACCGTGTCCACATCGTGGTCGGTATAGCCACAGATAGCGGCATAGTCAGATGAGAGTGTGATGTCGCGCAGATTGTTCAGCCCTGAAAACAGGCTGACTTTGCTGAACTTGGAAACGCCGGTCAGTAGTACAAAGTGCAGGTGGGGGTCGGCATCTTTCAGCACGCTATAGAGGTTTTTCAGACCTTCGCGCAGTTCGCGCGCCCTATCGCTATCGGGAATATTATCAAGGATGGGTTTATCGTACTCGTCGATCAGCACTACTACGCGTTGACCGTGAACACGATGCGCTTGCTCAATCAAGCTAGCAAAGTCGTCCGCAATACGCTTAGGAGGCGTCGACGTAATCTGCAGACGTGCACGCTGCTGCTGCAACTGATATCGAATGTTCGCATCTAGGTCCTCTCTGTCAGCCGCCACACCATTGCCAAAGCTTAAACGCACCACCGGGTACCGCTGCTGCCAGTCCCACTTGTCGTGAATATATAACCCGTAAAATAGCGCTTCGCGGCCTTCAAATAGGCAGCCCAGGGTATCTAGCAGCAGGCTTTTGCCAAAGCGACGCGGGCGGGAGAGAAAATAGTATTTGTTTTGGTTCGCCAGCTTTTCAATGAACGGCGTTTTGTCGACGTAGTAATAGCCGCCTTCTCGGATATCCGAAAAAGTTTGAATGCCTATAGGCAGCTTACGACGATGAGCAGCTGGCATGCTGGCCTCCAATGCTGAACCGATGAAACACAGGACAGTTTAGCACGGTGGCGATAAGGGCAGGTGGCGCGTATGGAACTGTGTTTTTTTGCATAGGTACTGCTGGCGTTCTACGCGTAGCCGAATCAATTAAAGGAGTCCGTAGTGCGCGGTGACCAGAGGTCAAATTTGGTAGAAAACAGGACACAGAAAAGTCACGGTGTGTGCCAACGTTTTGACAATGAAGGGCACAGAATGGCGTTAATGGGTGTGATAGAGAAGATTTGAAATGCATTGGCATGTTAATTAACTTGTTGTTTTAAATATTGTTTATTGGTTTTTTGACGGTAGGGAAGGGCGATGCTTGTGCGGCTTAAACCGGCCTCCGAAGCCGAAGGTCGCAGGTTCAATTCCTGCCATCTCACAGTAGTCTTCGATGATCAAAACGTCCCTGGTTGGCGCCTCAGAGTTGATATCCCGCAAGGCCATCTATTCTACGGACAATACCCGGCGCCAGGAAAATTGATCGCACTAATCGATGGGTCTATACCGAGCGAGGTGATAAACGATTATCTGGATGCTGATCCTGAGGCTGATGAAGAAAATCTGATCGCTGACGCACGAGAGCACTATAGAGACATCGGTATCGGTGATGTTTTTCTCTATGGCCAAGCTCCAGAGCGACAGGAGCCAAGCCCATATTTATTGGAGGCATGCTACGAGGCTGTTAAGGCCTCAGTAGAAAATCAGTGCGGTATCACTTTGGAGGTGAGTGGGTAAGCCCAAAGTAGTGAATGCCTGTTTTATAGGGAACATGAAAAGGAGGCAGCCCCTTTCTGCATATAGAAAAATTTACACAATTTCTTTACGCGAAACCGCCCCGCCAGGGTCTCCTGGTAGGGCCGGAACCTGTCAACCTGATTTGGACACATCGTTAAAAATTAATGTCGATTTCGTCGCGGTACTGGGCTGAGCTCTGGCGGGTGACACCGTAAGGTGACCTGTCCGCCGGGTCGGCTTACCCTTGATCTTCTTTGTCGTAATGAATGATCGAGAGCAGCTTGATGGGAACTTCTATCAGCTGTTCGGGCCCGTGCGGCACAGCAGCATCAAAGGCCAGGCTGTCGCCGGCGTTCATGGTATAGAAATGCTCCCCGTGCCGGTAAACGAGCTTGCCTTCGAGCAGGTAGATAAATTCGTGCCCGGCATGGCAGAAGTTGGGAAAGACTTCGCTGGCATCGTCCATGGTGATCAAAAACGGTTCGTATCGCTTATTTGGTCCCTGGCGGTAACTCAATAACTGATAGGTGTGGCCAACTTCCGTACCAGTGCGCACAACTTCCATGCCTTCGCCAGCCTTGACGTGCTGGGCACCACGCCCTCCAAGATCAAAATCGCTGAAAAGTTTGGATATCGGCAGGTCAATGGCATTGCAGAGGCGGCTCAGCGTGTCCAGACTAGTGGATACTTGGGCATTTTCCACTTTACTGATCATGCCCTGACTAAGCTCTGCGATACGAGCGACGTCTGATATTTTGTATCCCTGCGAAATCCGTTTACGCTTCAGTGCCCTGGCGATGTGCTGTTCCAGACTTAGGCGCGTGTCCTGTTTATCAGTGGTGATCTTTTCGCTCATGAGTGCCTTCGCTTATGATTTTGGTGTTCATGACGCCTGTTGATATTGAAACCATTATGTTGCCGCCCTCGGGGGCAGGAGTGCCAGCCACCCGAGGTGATATAAAAGTTAGACAATATTGACATGAAAGCATAAGCGCAAAAGTAAAGCTATTTGCGACCTCCCCGGCGGTCGATAGGCATGGCCCATCGGCGCGTTAGCACCGTCCTATACTACCCAGTTCAAAAGAGATACGTTCAGCCGTGGCCTGTAATTGCTCCTTGAGTTCGTGGATATGGGCATCGCTGTCCAGCATGGCGTCGGGGCCTGAGATGTTGATCGCCGCGACAATCCGCCCCTGATAATCTTTTAGCCCGGTGGCGATGGCCGTGGCGTGGTCGGAGCGATGCATTACCCAGCCTGCGTCACGGTCATTGGCAATCGTGTGTTTAAGCTCTGGCAAGGTGCGCGGCGCGGGGGCAGGATAGCCGTCCAGGCGCACGTGGTGATAAAGCGCGTCGAGCTCGGTTTCGTCCAGAGCGGTGAGGAGAATGCGACCCATGGCGCAACTGTGGCAAGCGATGCGGGTGCCTACCGGGATGTTCACCGACAGCCGCTGAGACGCAAACGAGCGGTAGATATACACAGTATCTTGGCCTTCACGCACACTGAGGTGGCAGGACATTGATACGCGGTTGCGCAGTGCATTCAAATGCGGCATGACGATATCGACAATATCGCGGCTGGCCAGATAGCTGAAACCGTGGGAAATCACCTGGGGGCCAAGCTGATAGGTATTCTTGGCCACTTTATCGAGATAGTGCATCTCGGTCAGTGTGGTCACAATACGATAGATCGACGAGGTGCTGACCTCTAGCGCATCAGCAAAATCCTGAGTCGTCAGAATACGCTGTTGGCTGTTGAACAACTCGAGGATTCTGAGACCCCGGTAAAGCGCGGGAACCGTATAATCGTTGTCTTTAGTGGATGGTTTCGCCATACGTGTTAAGGCCTTGCTGAAAGGGATCGATGTTTAACGGCCCCGGTGTTAACCACCGTCGGGCCGTTAAGGTGCATTATCCGTCAAGATACCTTGTTCATAAATGCCTTGATGCTCAATGGCTTTCCGCCAAATTCCTGCATGGCATCCAGCAGCACCGGCCAGAAATAGCTGGCCGAGGCGCTATCAACCAGCAGATACAGGCAGGTAAGCTCCGTTTGGCTGGCGTTGATGACGATGGCATTCGCCCGAGCCACAGAGGTCTGTGCGACCTGGCCGGGGGCAAAGGCAGCAGGGCTCAGGTCAACCCCACACAATTTGGCCATGACGTTGCTCGCATGGGTGCCCGTCAGGGCCAGCCAGGCATGGGTATCCTGGCGAGGCAGCAGGTAAACGCCCGCCTGAGCGGGTGGCCAGGTAGCTTCCTGCTGGCTGATCCGCTGCTCCTGAGCGTTGAGACTGCCAAGCAGCAGATACTCGCTGGCAGAAAGTCTCGCGACCAGGCTGCCATCCGGCTGGCGAGTTGCCTGGTTCGGCACATCAGGCAGCTGATAACCATGTTCGTCGAGAAAGCTGGCAGCATGGCTGCCGCGCACGCCAAGGCGGGCCAGCGCCGATACATCCACCAGTGCACAATGCGCCGCCGAGGTGAAGTCAGCGTCAAGGCTTGTGTTGTCCCCACCATCAATGGCATAGCCATTCAGCGCCTGCCATCCCTCGGCACGGGAAGCGTCCGCCTGATGAAGGTGATAAAGCGGCGTACGTTTGGGAGTGAGCGTGTCTTTGAGGGTCGCCATGAATTACATCTCCTGTCGACTGTTGTTGGCATCGTAGAAAGGTAGCTTGACGACCTCGGCGCTGACTTCTGCTCCCCCTTCGACCCGAATCGTGATCTGGCTGCCGGGGGGGGCCTTGTCCGCCCCGGCATAAGCCAGGCCGATAATGGCGTTCTGAGTGGTGGAGTATTCACAGGACGTCACGTTACCGGTGATATCCGTACCGTCGAGCACTAGATGCCCTTCCATCGGTTTGGCACTGCCAGCGGGTAGCTGAAAGCCGACAAGGCGCCGTTTGGCGGGCTGTTCGTCAAGGATGTCCACCGCACGGCGGCCGACGAAAAACGGCTTTGTACGGTTAACCGCCCAGCTCATGCCAATCTCGCCAGGGTGGCTCATGCCGTCGGTATCCTGGCCGATGATGACATGGCCTTTTTCAAGGCGTAGCAGGCGCTGTGCCTCAACACCGAAGGGGCGAATGCCAAAAGCCTTGCCGGCTTCCATCAGCAGATCCCAGAGATATTCGCCATAGCGCGCTGGCACGTGTAGCTCATAACTTAGCTCACCCACAAACCCTGTACGCATAAGGCGAGCTGGCGCATCGCCGGCATAGCCTTCGCGCAACTCCAGGTAGGGAAGCGCCTGGGCGGAAAGGTCGACGCCCGTGCACACGGTTTCAAGTACTTGACGTGATAAGGGGCCAGCAATATTTACCGCCGCAAAGGCAGACGTGACATTAGCGATATCCACGTCCAGGCGCCACTGAGCATTCCACTGCAGCATACTTTGAAACACGCGGCCGACACCGCTGGTAGTGGCGGTCACATAAAAGTGATCGTCAGCCAGGCGGCAGGAAACCCCGTCATCAATGACCACCCCCTGTTCGTTGGTCATGGCCGCGTAGCGCGTGCGGCCAACCGGCTGCTTGAGGAAGCCGAAGGTGAAGATGCGGTTGATAAATTCTGCTGCGTCTGGGCCGCGTATTTCAAGGCCACCCAGGGTCGAGACATCAATCAGGCCAACGTGCTCGCGGACGTGCCGGGCTTCTTCCTGCATCGAGTGGTGGCGGTCAAGGCGGCCGTCGGCACTGGGATAATAGGCCGGGCGCTGCCAGTCGCCGGCAGGCATCATGACGGCACCCAGTTCAAGGTGACGCTGTTGCATGGTGGTCACCCGGAAAGGGTCGAAGCTGCGTCCGGCAAGGTGCGCCAGGGTTTCGGCGGTAAACGGCGGGCGTGCGGTGGTCACCCCGGTTTCACTGACTGAACGCTGGGTAGCATCAGCCACCAGGCGGGCAGTGGGCAGCGCAGAGTGGCGGCCTTGCGACGGCCCCATGCCAACGGTGGAGAAGCGCTTGACCAGCTGGACATCGCGGTAACCGTGGCGGGTGGCGTTGATGATATCGCGGATCTGAAGGTCTTCGTCAAAATCGACGAATTCCTTGCCTTTGGGGTGAGCGAAAATGGGCCACGGGAAGTTCACTTGCCTGGGCGCTTCGGTCACAGGGTCGGCTTTCGGTGCGGATAACCCCAGATTAGCCAGTGCCTGGCTGGCGGCAAAGATACCGTCCTGCAGCACCTGCTCAAGGTCGTGCAAACCATTGACCGAGCCTGCTACATGCAGGTGTTCGGGCAGGTTGGAAAGCGAAAACTCGGCGACATCGTCGTTGTAGGTCAGCTTGCCGCCAGCCTGGCACAACAGCTGGTAGACAGGCATATAGCCTGCGCTCATGCACAGCAGGTCGCATTCCAGAGTCACGCTTTCTTTGTCCACTTCACCGCGTTGGGTAATACGCCGGATATCGACCCCGTTAACGCGGTGCATTGTCTTGTCGCACAGCGCTTCGAAAACGGTATGCTCAAGATGCAGGGTGATACCGCGCTGCTTGATGGCCTGGCTTAGCTGGCTGTCGGTTGGCCCCGCGCGCATATCCACCAGGGCCGCTACATCCACGCCCTGTTCGTGCAGGTCGAGGGCGGTCAGATAACCGTCATCATTGCCGGTTAACACAACGGCCCGCTTGCCTGGGCGCACCGCGTAATGGCGCATCAGGCGTTGGACGGCGCTGGCCAGCATGATACCCGGCAGGTCGTTGTTGCGGAAGATGACCGGCTGGTCAAAGGCCCCGGCGGTGACGATGCATTCCTTGGCGCGCACCTTGTACATCCGCTTGTCCTGGATGACCGGCAAATAGTTGTCAGTGAACCAGCCGTTACAGATGGCGTTGCACAGCACATGGATATTGGCGTGTGCTTCCACGGCCGGCACCAGTTCATCACGCAATGCCGTGGCACGCACCCCCTGTTCATCAAAGCGGGCGTAGGTCAGCGCGCCGCCCAGCAAGGGTTCCTGCTCAACCAGCAGTACCTGGGCGCCGCCTTCTGCAGCCGTCAAGGCAGCCTTAAGCCCGGCGGGGCCACTGCCCACCACCACAACGTCTTTGAACAGGTAGGCTTTGTCGTGATAATCGCCCTTCGCCTTGAGGTCAAAGTGACCCAGCCCGGCTTTCTTGCGAATCAGGGACTCCCAGTATTTCCAGGCACCTTTAGGCTTATAGAAAGAACGGTAATAAAAGCCCACCGGCATGAATTTCGAGAACTTACCCAGCTTCATGTCGCTGTCGTGGTCAAGGCTGCCGCTGTAGTTCTGGCCTGTAACGTTCAAACCCTCGTAGGCAAGGCAGGTATCTGCCAGTACGTTCGGTTCATCGGGCAGCTGCACCAGCGTATTAGCATCTTGCCCGGCCATGGTGAGCGGGCCGCGCGGGCGGTGGTACTTGAACGAGCGGGACAGCAGATAACGGCCATCAGCCGCCAGCGCACTGGCAATCGAGTCTCCGCAAAAACCCTGATGGGTCTGCCCTTCAAACGTCATGCTGATAGGCTGTTGACGGTCGATATAGAGCCCCATGGGAGCGGGAAGGCGGTTATCCATCGTCTGTGTATTGCCTGATGGTTGGGTGCGGTTCATTTGCGTGTCTCCTCAGAGGAAAACTCGACACGTTCCTGGAAAACTTCCTTGGGATCGAACGTACGCAGTATTTCATCGGTAACAGTATGGCGTTCAGCAAGGAACCAGTAGCTGGAGGCGGCATGCATCCACCATTCGGTAATAACGCCTGCTGTGTTGTCGCTATAAAACACATAGTGGGCCCATTCCCGGTCGCTGCATTGACCGGGCATCGGTTTGAGTTCTCCGCCATAGATGAACTCACTGATATTGCGTAGCCCGTTGAGCGGGCAGTTCATGACTTTCATTGAGCGTGCCTTCACATAGTCGCTGAGACGGTGGCTGACATAAGCGGCTGACGTTAATGACTGGCCGCTGTCGCGCCCATTTCATTGACTTGCTGGAAATTGGCAAAACGTTCCAGGCGGAATGGCTGAATCAGCGCCGGCACTTTTCCGCCGTTGGCTACCAGCTCTGCCATGGTCTTGCCGCAGATGGGCGTTGACTTGAAGCCCCAGGTGCCCCAGCCAGCATCCAGGTAGTAATTCTCAACCGGGCTTTCCCCCATGATGGGGCTGTAATCCGGGGTCATGTCGGTAATCCCGCCCCATTGGCGCATCAGCTTGGCCTTGGCCAGAAACGGGAACATCTCGATGCCACTGGCAATCAGGCTTTCCTTCATTTCCAGCGTAGAGCGCGTGTTGTAAAGCGGGTAGGGATCGGAGCCGCCCCCGAACACTACTTCGCCACGGCTGGTTTGCTGAACGTAGCAATGCAGGGCGGAAGAGCTGACCAGCGGGCTCAGGAATGGCTTGACCGGCTGGGTGACCATCGCCTGCAGCGGGTAGCTGATAATCGGAAGGCGGAAGCCGGCTTTTTTGGCCAGGATCGAGCTGTGCCCGGCAACCGCTTGCACGGCGCAACCGCACTGGATAGTGCCGCGATTGGTCTTCACCCCGGTAATGCGCCCGCCTTCAATGATCAGCTCCTGCACTTCAGTGAGCTGATGGATTTCAACGCCGCGCTTGGCGGCTTCCTTGGCATAGCCCCAGGCCACGGCATCATGGCGCGCTGTGGCGCCGTCGCGGTGCCACAAACCGGCCAGAACCGGCAAGTGCCCCGGGTCGAGGTTAAGCGTTGGCACCAACTCACTGATCTGCTGACGGTCGATCATTTCGGTGCGTCCGCCGAAATGTTTGTTAACCTCTGCGCGTTGGCGGAAGGCACGTACCGTGGCATCGGTATGTGCCAGGGTTAACTGACCGCGCTCGGAATACATGATATTGAAGTCAAATTCGTTCGAGAGGTTCTGGAACAGCTTGACCGACTCGCTATAGAACCTGACCCCTTCCGAGGTCAGGTAGTTAGAGCGGATAACGGCGGTATTGCGCGCCGTGTTGCCGCCCCCCAGGTAAGCCTTTTCAAGCACGGCTACCTTGGTGATGTTGTGGTATTTGGCCAGATAATAGGCAATGGCCAGCCCGTGGCCACCGCCACCGATGATCACCACATCGTAGGAGGGCTTGAGCTCTTTGGGGGGAGGCAAGTCCACATCGACGGGATACTCCGAGGACAAACCGTATTTCAATAATCCAAAAGGCATGACAACGCCCTCCTGTGGTAGATCAGATAAGTGCTGGCTGAGCCGCTTTGTGGTGTTGCTGAAGCCGGGTGGCGACCACCGTGTTCTGCATCAGGTAAGCGATGGTCATCGGGCCGACGCCGCCGGGTACCGGGGTGATTGCACTGGCCACCTGGCTGACGCTGGCAAAATCCACATCCCCGACAAGACGCGTCTTTGGCTCGCCATTGGCTGACTCTTCGATGCGGTTAATACCCACATCAATCACCACCGCACCGGGCTTGAGCCAGTCGGCATTGATCATCTTCGGGCGACCGACCGCGGCAATGACAATATCCGCCTGGCGCGCGATGGCTTCGGCGTTAACGCTGCGTGAGTGGAGCACCGTGACCGAGCAGTTGGCCTGAAGCAGCAGGGCGGCCATGGGCTTGCCGACGATGTTGGAGCGCCCGACGACCACGGCATGTTTACCGCTCAGGTCGCCGCAGGTTTCCTGCAGAAGACGCAGGCAGCCGGTAGGCGTGCAGGGTGTCAGCACGTCAGCGCCCTGTGCCAGCCCTCCCACGTTTTCACGATGAAACCCGTCGACGTCCTTGAGCGGTGAAATCGCCTGAATCACGGCGTCCTCGCTGATGTTGTCGGGAAGCGGCAGCTGCACCAGAATGCCGTTGACCTCAGGGTCCTGGTTCAGCTTGTCGATCAGTGCCAGCAGCTCGGCCTGGGTCAAGGAGGTGTCGAAGCGATACTCAAGCGAACGGATCCCGACCGCTTCAGCCTTACGGATCTTGTTGCGCACATATACCTGGCTGGCGGCATCTTCACCGATCAACACCACAGCAAGCCCTGGTGTGGTGCCTTCCGCTTCCAGTTGCGCCACGCTGTCGGCGACTTCAACCAGTACCCGCTCGGCCCAGGCTTTGCCGTCAATCAAGGCGGCAGATGTTTGTGTCGTGAGGGTCATTGGAAAATCACCGTTTTGTTCTGATCAAGGAAGATGCGGTGCTCCAGGTGATACTTGACCGCACGGGAAAGCGCGATGGTTTCCGTGTTACGTCCCACGGCGACCAGGTCTTCAGGGCGATAGGTATGGTTAACGCGCTGAACTTCCTGATCGATAATCGGGCCTTCATCAAGGTCAGAGGTCACGTAGTGCGCGGTGGCACCAATCAGTTTGACGCCTCGCGTATGTGCCTGATGATAAGGCTTGGCCCCCTTGAACCCCGGTAAGAAGGAGTGGTGAATATTGATGGCGCGCCCGGACAGTTGGCGGCACAGGTTGTCAGACAGAATCTGCATATAACGTGCCAGCACGACAAGCTCGGTACCGGTCTCTTCGACGATATCCATCAGCGCGGCTTCCTGCTTGGCCTTGGTCTCTTTAGTGACCGGCAGGTAAACAAAGCGGATGCCTTCGCGCTCGGCCATGGGGCGAAGGTCGCGATGGTTCGAGACGATGGCGGTGATTTCCATGTCTAGCTCACCTTGCGCCTGGCGATACATCAAATCGCTCAGGCAGTGATCGAACTTGCTGACCATCAGCAAAACGCGCATGGGTTTGGAACTGCTGTAAATCTGCCACTCCATCTCAAAGTCCTTGGCGATGGCGGCAAATTCATCACGCAATGTCTCGATATCCCCACTCACGCCTTCATTGAAGCGAAACTTGGCACGCAGAAAGAAGTTTTGCAGCTCTTCATCATCGTATTGGGCCAGTTCACTGATATAGCAGTCATGCTCGCTCAAAAACGAGGTCACCGCCGAAATGATGCCGGAGGTAGCCGGGCAAGAAACGCGGATGATGTAACTGTCACAAGAATCCTTCATTTTTTTTCCTATATAAATTTAAAATTTTAAATATAAATAAAAAATAAGAAATTTATCGATTTAAAGCCAAATATATCTCTATGTAATAGATTGACTTCATATTTGGCTTTTGTCGATATGGATTTTCCTTTTTATTGATCGTTTCATCTAGCCTTTGGCAATGCGCTTTTGTTTGTCAGGGTCATCAAAAGGCAAGCTATGGCTGCTGGCAGTGGCTTGCAGGCTGCCACGTATTTCCAACGGCACACCGTGCTCGGCATAAGGAACATCAAGGCGCGCCAGTGCCATGGAGCGGCCACTAAGCCTTGAAAACATGCCTTCGGTAACAATGCCGACCTGCTTGTTATCTGCCCAGAGGGTGTCCCCAGCGCTTGCCGCCTCCTCGCTGTCAATCAATACACCAAAGATCTTGAAGCGCTCCTTGCCCTTGAGGCGGAAGTGTTCGCCTGCCCCCCGGAACTCGGTCTTGTCCTTGGATACGGTGAAGTCCAGCCCCAGCTCCCATAGCGTGTCGCCGGCGGGCTGGTCGGGGAAGGGGTATGTCTCGGAGTTATCAACGGGATAGAACAGCAGGTTACTTTCCACGCGTAGCCAATCGAGTGTCTCGAAACCGCATGGCACGATGCCCATGGGGGCACCCTTGTCGAGGATTTCGTCCCACACAGAGGGAGCATCCTTGGCCTTGCAAAAAATCTCATAGCCGCGCTCACCGGTATAGCCGGTGCGTGAAATCATCACATCAAAGCCAAACAGGCGGGTCTGCAAATGGTGGAAGTAACGCAGGTCGCGAATACTCTCAACATGCTTTTCAAGAAAGTCGACGGCCAATGGCCCTTGCAGTGACAAGTCGTGAAGATCATCGTCAAACATCAGGCTGACGTTACGACCCAAGGCACCTAGAGTGAGCATTTCCTGGCCCAGACCGGTGCCATGCACCACCAAGTACGCATTCGGCGCCAGGCAGTAGACAATGCAATCATCCACGAACTTGCCAGCCTCGTTGAGCATGGTGGCATAGACAGATTTTCCCGGGTAAAGCTTTGACATATCCCGCGTGGTGGCATGGTCTAGCAGCACTTTGGCATGCGGGCCAACGCAATGGATCTTTTTCAGACCAGAGACATCCATCAAGCCTGCTTGGGTGCGAATGGCGGCGTGGTGATCGGCGGTATCCGCTCCCGCGTAACGAAACGCAGTCCCCATGCCGTTCCAGTCTTCCAGTGTCGCACCGAGTGCATGGTGGCGTTCGGCAAGGGCAGAAGTACGCCATAACGTTGTCATATCAATTCTCCTTCCAGTCGGTTAGGGCAGGTTTTCCAAAAGAAACCAGAAGTGGCTGTCGCCCTTTATGGATTCTTTAAAAGAAATTATATTTCCTTGCAGTGAAGCAATAAGCTTGCCATGACGTGTCAGTGCATACAGAAAATGCATGAGACACAGGTTTATTTCATATAAAAAACAGTTACTTATTTTTTGAATTTTTAGGTCGATATATTCGCCATATTTTCCTCCAGGTTTTTATATGCGTGTCATTTGTTCTTTATGGGTGCGCTTTTTGGCAAATTTGCACCGTTATGGCGCGGTCAAGGCACAGAAACCAATAGGAGAAAAGATGGGAAATGCTTTCTTGAAATCCTGAATTAAATATTTATTTCATTTAAATCAGTGTTTTGTAGGTATTTGAGGAGGTTTTTTAACGGTCGACGAGACATTCTGGCATGCTATGTGCCTTTCTTTTTGGGAAATATAGTTTCTTGAAAAGAATTTTTAAGAGGGTTGAGTATGTCTCCAGAAGCTGCTGTTGAGTTGATCAAAGAGCATGACATCCGTTATCTGCTGGCCCAGTTCGTGGATATACACGGTGCGGCCAAAACCAAGTCAGTGCCGGCTAACTGCCTGATGGATGTCGTTGAGAAAGGCGCGGGGTTCGCTGGCTTTGCGGTGTCGGGCCTTGGCATGCAGCCCCATGGGCCGGATTTTATGGCCAAAGGTGATTTGAACTCGTTGTCGTTGGTGCCGTGGCAGAAACACTACGCTCGCATGGCGTGCTGCGGTTACGTCAATGATGCCCCGCACGCGCTGGACAGCCGCGTTGTCATGATGCGTCAGTTAGAGCGGCTAAACGAGCTGGGCTGGACGTTGAACACCGGCCTGGAGCCTGAGTTTTCCTTGTTCAAGCGGGGAGCGTCCGGTGAGCTGTTGCCGGTTGATGAGAGCGATACGCTGGCCAAGCCCTGCTACGACTATAAAGGCTTGTCGCGCTCACGCGAGTTTCTGGAAAGGTTGGTCGAAGCGCTTCAGGCGGTGGACTTTGATATCTACCAAATTGATCACGAAGATGCCAACGGCCAGTTCGAGATCAATTACACCTTCAGTGACGCCCTGACCTCTGCTGACCGCTTTACCTTTGTGCGCATGGCTGCCGGTGAAATCGCCAACGAGCTTGGCATGGTGTGTTCCTTTATGCCCAAGCCGCATGCTGATCGGCCTGGCAACGGCATGCATATCCATCTTTCCATTGCTGATAAAGACGGCAATAACGTCTTTGGCGATGACAGCGACCCCCAGCATCTTGGCCTGTCGACGACGGCTTACCATTTTCTGGGCGGGTTACTTCATCACGCCCCGGCGCTATGTGCCTTTGCTGCCCCAACGGTGAATTCCTACAAACGCCTGGTGGCCGGCGGTTCGGCGAGCGGGGCGACCTGGGCACCGGTATTCATTGCCTATGGTGATAACAACCGTTCGGCCATGGTGCGCGTGCCTTATGGCCGTCTTGAATTCCGTCTCCCCGATGCTGGCTGCAACCCTTATCTGGTTCACGCCGCCCTGATTGCGGCGGGAATGGATGGCATCGAGCGCAAGCTGGACCCCGGCAAGGCGCAAAACATCAACCTTTACGAGCTCACGCCAGAGCAGTGCCAAGCGCAAGGCATCGAGATTCTGCCGCAGTCGCTTAAAGAGGCGATTGATGCCCTGGAAGCGGATACCCATCTGCGCGATGGCATGGGCGCCGAGATCGTTGGCGAGTTTATCAAGGTCAAGCGTGAGGAGTGGAAAGAGTACAGCCGCCAGGTATGTGAATGGGAAGTTCAGCGCTATGTAGAGTTTTTCTAACGTCATTTTATTTTTTCATAAGTTCCTTTGCGTGCTTAGGCGCCCATGACGCCTCAGCGTGAATCTATCGAGGTAATGCTATGTGTGGAATTGTCGGGCTTTATCTGAAAAACCCGCAGCTGGAAAGCCGCTTGGGTGAGCTGTTTGAGCCGATGCTTATTGCCATGACAGACCGTGGGCCGGACAGTGCCGGTTTTGCGGTGTATGGCGACGAATATGATGATGGCGTCAAGCTGACCCTGCAATGTGATAATGCCGATTACGATTGGCAGGCGTTCGCCGACAGGCTGCAAACCGCCTTCGGCAGCCTGGCGTCATGGTTTCAGAATGCCAACGTGGGGGTGTTCAAGATAGCCGAAGAAGAAAGCCGCGTGCTGGGTTGGCTGGCGGATCATGCGGCTGACCTTCGCGTGATGAGTGCCGGAAAAAGCATCGAGATTCTCAAAGGTGTCGGCTTGCCCGGTGAAGTGGCAACCCGTTACAAACTGAGCAACATGCGCGGCAGCCACGCGATCGGGCATACCCGCATGGCTACCGAAAGTGCCGTCACGCTGCAGGGCAGCCATCCTTTTTCAACCGGGCTGGATCTGTGTCTGGTGCATAACGGCTCCCTGTCCAACCACAATCGCCTGCGCGACAAGCTCAAGCGTCAGGGCATTGTTTTCCAGACCGATAACGACTCTGAAGTTGCCGCTGGCTATTTGACCTGGCGGATGGCCAAGGGTGAATCCCTTAATCAGGCCCTGACCGGAGCGCTCAAAGACCTGGACGGTTTCTTCACGTTCACGATCGGCACACGGGATGGATTTGCGGTCGTGCGCGACCCGATTTCCTGTAAACCCGCCGTTATTGCTGAAACCGATGACTACGTGGCAATGGCATCCGAGTACCGCGCCCTGGCTGACCTTCCGGGTATCAAGGAGGCAACTGTCTGGGAGCCGGAGCCGGCAAAAATCTATGTATGGGAACGTGACGGTATAAAGGTGGAGGCTGCCTAAATGATGAAACATTACGACCTTGCGAGTTCCAGTCTGCGAGAACTCAACCAGGCACTGCATGATCCGCAAATGACCGCCAGCGAGCGTGAGTGGCGTGTCAGTAATTCCAACGGGGCGCACAATATTGCCTGCGGGCTCAATGAACAGATCAGCGTCGAAATTGATGGGCATGCCGGCTATTACTGCGCGGGCATGAATCAGAAAGCGCATGTCACCGTGAACGGAAATGTCGGGGTTGGCGTGGCCGAGAACATGATGTCGGGCAAGGTGCATGTCAAAGGCGATGCGTCCCAGTCGGCGGGCGCTACCGCTCACGGTGGCCTGTTGGTCATTGAAGGCAATGCCTCGGCGCGCTGCGGTATTTCCATGAAAGGGGTGGATATCGTGGTCAAGGGTAATATCGGCCCGATGAGCGCTTTCATGGGGCAGGCCGGCAGGCTGGTGGTGTGCGGCGATGCCGGTGAGGCGCTGGGCGACTCGCTCTACGAAGTGCACATCTATGTAAAAGGGGAAGTGGCGTCTCTGGGGGCGGATTGCGTCGCCAAGGAAATGCGTCAGGAGCACCTGGACGAGCTGGCAGATTTACTCAAACAGGCAGGTAGCGACGAAAACCCTGGCGACTTTACGCGCTATGGATCAGCGCGCCAGCTCTACCACTTCAAAGTCACCAATGCCTCGGCCTACTGATCTGGAGCCTGACATGACAGATAACACGATTAATCCGGCACTGAGAGAGTCCGCTACCTTTGGTCGAGATGTCATCGCCGAAATTCAGCGTGCCGCCGAAACAGGCATCTACGACATTCGCGGTTGGGGTGCCAAGCGCAAGGTGCCAAATTTTGATGATCTTTTGTTTCTCGGTGCGAGCATGTCGCGCTACCCGCTTGAAGGCTATCGGGAAAAATGCGACACCGAGGTGGTATTAGGCACCCGCTACGCCAAAAAACCGATGGTGATTGATACCCCGGTGACCATTGCCGGTATGAGCTTTGGTGCCTTGTCAGCACAAGCCAAGGAAGCGCTGGGGCGCGGAGCATCGGAAGTCGGCACATCGACGACCACAGGTGATGGCGGCATGACCGCAGAAGAACGCGGTCAGTCATCCAAACTGGTCTATCAGTACCTGCCGTCACGCTATGGTATGAACCCGGATGATTTACGCAAAGCCGATGCCATCGAGGTGGTCTTAGGGCAGGGCGCCAAGCCGGGTGGCGGCGGGATGCTGCTGGGCCAGAAAATTTCGGATCGTGTCGCCCACATGCGCACGCTGCCCAAAGGTATTGATCAGCGTAGCGCCTGCCGCCACCCGGACTGGACGGGGCCCGACGACCTGGCCATCAAGATTGCCGAATTGCGTGAAATTACCGACTGGCAGGTGCCCATCTTTATCAAGATTGGCGCGACGCGCACGTATTACGACGTCAAGCTGGCGGTGAAAGCCGGCGCGGATGTTGTGGTGCTGGATGGTATGCAGGGCGGCACGGCAGCCACTCAGGATGTGTTTATCGAGCATGTCGGTATTCCCACCCTGGCGGCGATTCCTCAAGCCACACAGGCCCTGCAGGAAATGGGCGTTCACCGTGAGGTGCAGTTGATCGTCTCGGGCGGGATCCGTAACGGTGCTGACGTTGCCAAAGCCATTGCCCTGGGTGCGGATGCCGTGGCCATTGGTACGGCTGCCCTCATCGCCTTGGGGGATAACCATCCACGTTTTGAAGAAGAGTACCGCAAGCTGGGTTCAGCGTCTGGCTATTACGATGACTTCCAGGAAGGAAAATGCCCAGCGGGGATCTCGACGCAGGACCCAGAGCTGAGCCAACGCCTTGACCCGGTGGAAGGTGGCAGGCGGCTGGCCAACTACTTGCGTGTGCTGACCCTGGAAGCGCAGACGTTGGCCCGAGCCTGCGGGAAATCCCACCTGCATAACCTGGAACCGGAAGATCTGGTGGCCTTGAATATCGAAGCGGCTGCCATGGCGCGAGTGCCCCTGGCGGGTACCACCTGGGTGCCTGGTCAAACGTTTTAGGCTGGCATTGGAAGGTCAATCTGCTATCTGGTGACAGGTAGCTGCCTGCATCATTAAACGCTATCCCGAAGGCTGGATACCCCTTCCAGGCTTCGGGTTTTTTTATGCTCTTCAGCAACACCTATCAAGCCTTCGATGCGGTAGCGTCAAGTGCTGTTAAACAGAAATGCCAAGCAGGGTTTTAAAAAACAACTTTTTAATTGTTGTGCAGGATATCGCTTAAAAAGAGCGCGCGCCCAGTGTGTTTAGTTGGCGTGATGAGTGGTTTCTTTAGTGTATATATAAAAAGAAATATTCACTATTTAATTTTTATCCAGATAAAGGTCAGCGGATGCACTAATACAGGCTTTTTAAAGCGTCATCTGCACTATTACAGCGCGGCCTCTTTTTGTTCTTTTTTTATAAACCTATGAAATTAAGATTATTTTTTTTTTTTGGCATGAAACGTGCTTTATCTACAGTAAATAAAATATCACCACAAGAACTAAATGGAGCGGCTTAAGTATCGCTGGTGATATTTAGGTTTCATATATAAAACCTTGATGTCTTTCGATTCCGTCTCTGTCGTGCTGGCATCCATTAACCGGGTATTTATCAAGGGGAAAAAGTCAATGCAGCATAACGCTCTTCCTGATGATGACAGGATAAAAAGCAGGCCGATATATGTAACGCCTGAGCATCCCGCAACAGCTAACTACTATGTGTGTGTGGCTGAGCCAGACGCGGTAAATCTCATCATGAAACATGTGGCGCCGATTGATAAACACCGGACGCCGTTTCATTTCATTATCTGTGCTGATCGCGCTGACGCGCCCCCGGCGGGGTTGCCGTCTGAGTGGCAGAACGTGCCACTGCAATGCTGCGACCGTGACGCACTTTCCACCACGCTGGCGACCCAGCTGGAAACATTGACCCAAGGTTGCCATGTGATTGTGGCGGGCAGCGAAGCGTTTTTATGGGATGTACATACCCTGGCCCTGGCACACGGGCTGCTCGACGCTGAAATCACCTTGCTGCCTTCAGCAGATAACGCCCGACGCGTGTTTTGCACGCACTGCCGTTTTATGAGCGAGCCTGTCACGGCGTCACCCACCCGCTGCCAGGGGTGTGGGCTCACGTTGGAAGTTCGCGATCATTTTTCACGTCGCCTGGGGGCCTATATGGGCGTGCGGATAGATGCCGAGGTGCCCGGTGAGGTTCCCCGCGAGGAGGTGTTTGACTCATGAGTGACCTGATTCCGGTACGTGTCGCCGAGATCGAGCAGATCAGCTCGATTATCAAACAGTTTACGTTTGTTGCTGATGAAAAGCCCCTGCCGCCGTTTTCTGCCGGTAGTCACGTGGTGGTGCAGATGGAAGGTGAGGGGAAGCGTTTCCGCAATGCGTATTCCTTGATCAGCAACCCGGCTGACAGCAGTCATTATCGCATCGCGGTGCGGTTGCAGGAGCGCTCCCGAGGAGGCTCTCAGTTCATGCATGGTGAGTTTCGCCCAGGGGACAGGCTGTTTATTTCTCCGCCCGCCAACATGTTTCTACCGGATTGGCAGGCGCGGCACCACATATTGATTGCCGGTGGCATCGGAATAACGCCGTTTCTTTCTTACGGCTATGAGCTGGAACAACGTCAGGCCTCCTTTGAAGTGCACTACGTGTATCGCAATGCCGAAACAGGGGCCTTTCGTGAGGCCTTGACGGAGCGTTTTGGCAACAGGCTTTACTGCTATTCCGGCGAACGTCCCGACTTTTACACTCTGCTCGGACACCAGCCGCTTGGCACCCACGTCTATGTTTGCGGCCCGGAGGCGATGATTCAGGACGTCAAAGCCACAGCGAGTGCGCTGGGCTGGTCACCTCAGCGGGTTCATTACGAAGCCTTCACGGCTCCTCAGCCAGGTAAGCCTTTTGTAGCCAGGCTTTCACGCTCGCAGCAGGACGTCGCCGTCGCGGGGGATACGCCTCTGCTTGACGCTCTGGAAGCCCATGGCCTTGAGATACCCAATATGTGTCGTGGCGGTGTATGCGGCCAATGTAAAACCTCGGTGGTGGACGGTGACATCGAGCATCGGGATGCGTTTCTCGATGATCAAGAGAAAGCCAGCCAGCGCTGCATCATGCCTTGCGTGTCACGTTCAGCGAGCGACTACCTGGTGCTGGATCTATAAATCAAGGGGGAAAACACCATGCAACTTGCACCGCGAGATACCCAGGCCTTCCGAGGCCAGTTTACCTACCGCAATAGTCCCGAGGCCGTGAGACGCTTTCCCTTCCCGTTTCCGGAAGATGATTATATGTACTCAGTCAATACTGAGCCGCATACGCTGCCGGGCCCCAAGGGCAGTGTTTACGAACATATGCTCGATATCGATGAACATTATCTGTGTGAAACAGCAGAAAGGGCGATGGTGCTGGAAGAGGACCCCGCTCGCTGCCTTGCCATGCCCCACATGGAACAGGCGTGCTGGGACCTGCTTGAATTTGTCATGACCCACTATGCCCAGGATTATCCCGAACATTTTTCCTTCACCCAACAGGGCGATCAATGCGAGTGGATTAATCGCCCCCTCGGCATTCATCAGACCTTTGTGATGGGCGACGCAAGCACTTTGCCCATGCCGCCGATGGAGTTTATCGGACGCCAGATGCAGGGGGATTTTGCGTTACTGGATCAACGTGATGCAGACCTCTTCATGGACGCAGGCGTAATCACATCACCGGCTGACTGGTCGCTGGCCTTTGATGCCGGAATGAGTTTCAAACAGTGGCATGGCCCTGTGCCGCTGGCTCATGAGATGGGTATTTTTGATCGGGTCCTTAAATATCTGTGCGCCATTCAGGTGGGCAGCCCGATTCGTCGTTTGAACTGGACGATGACGATCCACCCACGCATGGACAGTTCCCCTGAAACCTATCACCAATGGGGGGCAGACCGAACCACGATTACCCCCGAGAACGTAGGCAGGGATGTCTTTCTGCGTGTCGAGTTACAGACACTGGTACGTATGCCCCGAAGCCATGCGCTGTTCTTTGGCATCCGCACTTATCTGATCAGCATGGACGACCTCACAACCAATAAGGCCTGGGCCAAGCGGCTGCATCGCGTGCTGGCCAATCTGCCCGAGGCACTGGTGGATTACAAAGGGATGACACGCTACCGCGACACTGTCGTGGAGTGGTTAAGCGAATACGACCACGAACTCCAACCACAAACCTGAAACCTGCTAGCCGAGAGGACACTCATGAACGAGATAACGCTAGAGCTGAGTTATGCGCTCGATACCTTCTATTTTCTAGTCTGTACCGCCTTTGTCATGTTCATGGCCTGTGGTTTTGCCATGCTTGAATCAGGGTTGGTCCGGTCAAAGAACACGGTCGAGATACTGACCAAAAACGCGATGCTGTACTCCGTTGCGTGCCTGGTTTATCTGGTGGTTGGCTACAACCTGATGTATCCCGCCAACCCAGTCAGCAGCTTTATTCCCGGGTTGGATTTCATGCTGGGCAGTGATAACAGCATGGCCGATATTTCGGCGGGAGAAGGCTCACCTTATTACTCTTCCATGGCTGACTTTATTTTCCAGGCGGTATTTGCCGCTGCCACCATGTCGATTGTTTCCGGGGCAATTGCCGAGCGTATGAAACTGTGGCCTTTCCTGGTGTTTGCGGTCTTCATGGTCGGAGTGATTTACCCCGTGAACGGGTTCTGGAAATGGGGCGGTGGCTTCCTGGATGAAATGGGCTTCCAAGATTTTGCCGGCTCCGTTGTGGTGCACATGGCAGGCGGTGCCGCAGCACTGGCCGCTGTATTGATGGTTGGCGCACGTAAAGGCCGTTTCGGTCCCAATGGTGAGGTACGGGCCATTCCGGGCGCCAATCTGCCGATTGCCATGCTTGGCATGTTTATTCTCTGGATGGGCTGGTTCGGGTTCAATGGCGGCTCGATGCTGAAAATTGCCAGCCTGGATGATGCCAATGCAGTGGCACGTATTTTCGTCAATACCAATACCGCCGCAGCCTCGGGCATGGTAGCGGCCGCTCTGCTGTACCGTGCCTTGTTCGGCAAGACCGATATGACGATGGTCATGAACGGCGCATTGGCCGGGTTGGTGTCCATTACGGCTGAGCCGCTTCTGCCCGGGCCGGGAATGGCCATGCTGGTCGGTGCGATCGGTGGTGTGGTGGTCGTGCTCTCTGTGCTCGGGCTGGACCGCCTCAGGATCGACGACCCCGTGGGTGCCATTTCGGTACATGGCAGTGCGGGTATCTGGGGGATTGTCGCCGTTGTATTCACTAACCCTGACGCCACGCTAGGCATCCAGCTGCTCGGCACCGTGATTATTTTCGCTTGGATGTTCGGTGCCAGTCTGGTGGTGCTTTTCATTATACGTGCCGTAATGGGGCTGCGTGTCAGCGAGCAGGACGAGTTTGAGGGCATGGATGCCCACGAATGCGGTATGCACGCCTACCCTGAGTTCGTTTCGGCCAATACATCGGACATGGATGGCACCCCCCTGCGGAGCAGTGCAGCGGCCGACGGCCTGCTGGCCAGCCGGAAACCTGTTCAACGTTAAATGATTCTCCGAGGCCAAGGCCCATTAGATAAACACGGGTCTTGGCTTTTCGTGAACTGATGATGAAAACCTAGAGGCCATACCATGCATATGATCGCAGCTATTATTCAACCCCATAGGCTTGAAGATGTCAGAGAAGCGTTATCTGATATCAATGTTCAAGGACTCACTGTGACTGAGGTTAAAGGGTTTGGAAGGCAGAAGGGGCATACCGAGCTTTACAGGGGGGCGGAGTACACTGTGGACTTTGTGAACAAGATGAAAGTCGAAGTGGGAGCCTGTGATTCCCAGGTCGACACAGTGATCGAAGCGATTAAAACAGCCGCATACTCTGGTCGTATTGGAGATGGGAAAATATTCGTCTATCCACTTTCCAATGTTATACGCATACGCAGTGGTGAAACTGACGAGGCGGCGTTATAGCTCCTTTTTAGCGAGGCTTGCGTTTTCTGCTTATTCCAACAGAAATCCGCGTACAAAACAGTGGGGTCGCCCGTCGGCACCGCTGTTTTTGCTCGAAAATCTACGGATTATCTCGAGGGTGCTCTGCCCCGACATGCCTACGAAAGGTGAAACGAAGTGACTGACAGTATGGCTCCGCAGCAACCAACCCATTTCCCGCCCTTTCGTGGTAAAGCCCGCGGCAAGCCACGCGGACGCTCACTTGCCCCGGACGCCCTGGATGCCTTGCGTCAACTGCTCGGTGATGAACGCGAGCAGCCGCAGCGGCGCCAACGTGATCTGTTGATCGAACATCTGCACGCGATTCAGGATGCCCTTGGCCACTTGCCGCTGACCCATCTACGCGCCCTGGCCGCTTACATGAACCTGCCCATGGCTGAGGTGTACGAAACCGCCACCTTCTACGCCCACTTTGATGTCATCCACGACGATCAATCGCCGCCTCCAGCGCTGACGCTGCGGGTATGTGATTCCCTGTCCTGCCAGCTGGCCGGTGCTGACGCTCTGCGCAATGCACTTGCGGTAGGCACCGACCCCGCCGAGGTGCGCGTGTTGCGCGCCCCCTGCATGGGCCGCTGTGATACGGCGCCTGTGGTGGAAGTGGGTCATTACCATCTGGGCCATGCCAGTGTTGAGCGCGTTCAGGCGGCCATCGCTGCCGATCACATTCACCCTGAACCCTTGGACTGGCCACGCCTTGACGCGTATCGGCAAACCGGTGGTTACGCCCTGCTCAGCGCCTGCCGGGCGGGGGAGGTGAGTGTTGAAAGCCTGATGGACACCCTGGAAAAGGCCAACCTGCGCGGGCTGGGGGGCGCGGGTTTCCCGACCTTTAAAAAATGGTTTTTCGTCCGCGCCGAGGCCGGGCCGCGCTACTGCGCCATCAACGCCGATGAAGGCGAGCCGGGCACCTTCAAGGATCGTTATTACCTGGAGCGCGCGCCCCATCAATTTCTCGAAGGCGCCTTGATCAGCGCCTGGGCCGTGGAAGCAGACGCCCTGTACATCTACTTGCGTGATGAATACCCGGCGCTGCATACGGTGTTGCATCAGGCCATTGCGGAGCTGGAAGCCGCCGGGCTGGTGGCACCGGGCTATATTGTGGTGCGCCGTGGCGCGGGGGCGTATATCTGCGGGGAAGAATCGGCGATGATCGAATCGCTGGAAGGTAAACCCGGCAAACCGCGCCATCGCCCACCGTTTGTGGCCCAGCGTGGATTATTTGACCGCCCGACTCTGGTCAATAACGTCGAAACCGTCTATTGGATTCCGGCCATTTATGCCCAGGGCGCCGACTGGTTTGCCAGTCAAGGCCGCCATGGTCGCAGTGGCCTGCGCAGCTTTTCGGTCTCTGGCCGGGTGAAAAACCCGGGTGTACATCTGGCCCCGGCGGGTATCACCCTTAACGAGCTGATCAACGAATATGCCGGTGGCATGCAGGACGGCCATCAGCTTGCCGGCTACCTGCCCGGTGGCGCCTCGGGCGGCATTCTGCCCGCCAGCAAGGCCGATATCCCACTGGATTTCGACACCCTGCAGGAGCACGGCTGCTTTATCGGCTCGGCGGCGGTAGTGGTGTTTTCCGATCACGATAACCTGCGTAATGTAGCGACCAATCTGCTGGGCTTTTTCGCCGATGAATCCTGTGGCCAGTGTACGCCCTGTCGCGTGGGTACCGAGAAAATGCTCACCCTGCTGGAACGCAGCACCTGGGATGTCGACACGCTGGAGCGGCTTTCCCAGGTGATGATGGATGCGTCCATCTGCGGCCTGGGGCAAGCCGCCCCCAATCCAGTGCTGGGCCTGCTGCGCGATTTCCGCACTGAGCTTGCCGCCCAGAACGTCATTTTCAAAGGGTAAGGAGAACCTTATGAACCAAGAGACCTTTACCCTCACGCTGGATGGCGCAGCCGTGACGGCTTACCCCGGCGACACCCTCTGGCAGGTCGCCAAGCGCGCCGGAGAAACCATTCCGCACCTGTGCTTCAAGGATGCCGAGGGCTACCGTGCCGACGGCAACTGCCGCGCCTGCATGGTCGAAGTGCAAGGCGAACGCGCCCTGGTCGCCAGCTGCCTGCGTGAGGCCAAGCCTGGCATGGTGGTGCATAGTGCCACCTCTGAACGCTCGCGGGTGGCCCGCGAAGGCGTGCTGGAAATGCTCGCCGTGGACCAGCCGCCCCGCGAGCAGAGTCCGGACGCCTCCAGCCATTTCTGGGCCATGGCCGATCAGCTGGCGATTGATGTCGGTGAGGTAAGTGAGCGCTTACCCAAGCGCAGCGAGCGAACTACGCCCACCGTGCACCATGTGGCCGAGCGCGAAAGTGCCGTCGTCAAAGACCGCTCGCACAGTGCCATGGCGGTCAACCTCGATGCCTGCATTGAATGCAACCTGTGCGTACGCGCCTGCCGCGAAGTGCAGGTCAACGACGTCATTGGTCTGGCCCATCGTGGCAGTGCCTCAAAAATTGTTTTCGACTTTGATGACCCCATGGGCGACAGCACCTGTGTGGCCTGTGGCGAATGCGTGCAGGCCTGCCCCACCGGGGCCCTGATGCCCGCCACCCTGGTTGACGAACACGGCGTGGGGGACAGTGTCGCGACTGATAAACAGGTCGACTCTGTCTGCCCCTATTGCGGCGTCGGCTGCCAGCTGACCTACCACCTCAAGAACGACGAGATTGTCTATGTGGAAGGCCGCAACGGGCCGTCCAACCATAATCGTCTGTGCGTGAAGGGTCGCTTCGGGTTTGACTACCCGCGCCATCCGTCACGCCTGACTACCCCGTTGATCCGCCGTGAGGGTGTGGCCAAGGGGCTTGATCCAGACTTCGACCCCGCCCAGCCGCTGACTCACTTCCGTGAGGCCAGCTGGGAAGAAGCGCTGGAATTTGCCGCCACCGGCCTGATCACGCTGAAAGCGGAACAGGGGCCGCAAGCGCTGGCGGGCTTTGGTAGCGCCAAATGTTCCAACGAAGAAGCCTGGCTGTTCCAGAAGCTGATCCGCACTGGCTTTGGCACCAATAACGTCGACCACTGCACTCGGTTGTGTCACGCCAGTTCGGTCGCCGCCCTGATGGAATGCCTGGGCTCTGGCGCGGTGACCGCGTCCTTTATGCAGGCCGCCAACGCCGATGTGGTGATTCTCACCGGCTGCAACCCGGCGGTAAACCATCCGGTCGCGGCCACCTTTTTCAAACAGGTCGCCAAGCGCGGCACCCAGTTCATCATCATCGACCCCCGTGGTCAGGCGCTGGACGCCTACGCCCACCTGAGCGTGCGCTTTAAACCCGGTGCTGACGTGGCGCTGTTCAATGCGCTACTCAATGTCATCGTCACGGAAGGCCTCTATGACGAGACCTACATTGCCGAGCATACCGAAGGCTTCGACGCCCTCAAAGCGCATGTGGTCGATATGACCCCAGAGGCCATGAGCGCCCAGTGTGGCGTAGAGGCTGAGACCATTCGCGAGGTAGCGCGCCTGTATGCCAATGCCGAGCGTGCGATGATCTTCTGGGGCATGGGCATCTCTCAGCATACCCACGGCACCGATAACGCCCGCTGCTTGATCTCGCTGGCCCTGGCCTGTGGCCATACTGGCCGTCCCGGCACCGGCCTGCACCCGCTGCGTGGCCAGAACAACGTTCAGGGCGCCTCGGACGCGGGTATGATCCCCATGGTGATGCCCGACTACCAGCCGGTCGGCGATGATCAGCTGCGCTCCGCCTTTGAGGAACTGTGGAATACGCCGCTGGATAATCAGCCCGGCCTGACCGTGGTCGAGATCATGGATGCCATTCATGCAGGCACCATTCGCGGCATGTACATCCTGGGTGAAAACCCGGCCATGTCTGACCCCGATCTCACCCACGCCCGTGAGGCGCTCGGCAAGCTGGAGCATCTGGTGGTGCAGGACCTGTTCGTGACCGAAACCGCCCAGTTCGCCGATGTGATTCTGCCTGCCTCGGCCTGGCCCGAGAAAGACGGCAGCGTGACCAACACCAACCGTCAGGTGCAGCTGGGCCGTGCGGCCATGCCGCTGCCCGGCGATGCCCGCCCGGACTGGTGGATCATCCAGCAGCTGGCCAACCGCTTCGGCCTGGGCTGGCACTACCAGCACCCTAGCGAGGTGTTTGCGGAAATGAAGCAGGGCATGGCCTCGCTGGATCATATCAGCTGGGAACGCCTGGAGCGCGAACAGTCGGTGACCTACCCCTGCCCGAGTGACGACGCCCCCGGCCAGGACGTCGTCTTTGGCGATGCCTTCCCCCGCGAAGGGGGCAAGGCCAAGTTCGCCGCCACCCGGCCCATTCCGCCGGATGAACCGGTGGATGACGACTACCCAACGGTGCTCACCACCGGCCGCCAGCTGGAGCATTGGCATACCGGCTCGATGACTCGGCGTGCCAAGGTGCTGGATGAGCTGGAACCGGAAGCTGTGGCCAGTCTCTCCATCAATGAAATGCAGCGGCTGAAGTTGGCGCCGGGAGACCGCCTGACCATCACCACCCGGCGAGGCCGTATCACACTGGCCGCACGGGTTGACCCCGGCATGCCGGATGGCATGGTATTTATCCCCTTCGCCTATGCAGAAGCGGCCGCCAACCTGCTGACCAACCCCGCGCTGGACCCGGACGGCAAGATCCCCGAGTTCAAATACGCCGCCTGCCGCCTGGCCGCCGTCGAAAAAGAGGAGGTCACCTCATGATGATCACTGAGCTGGTGGATGGCGAAGATTTTCGCCAGCGCCTGGTCAGTATTGGGCTGGTGCCGCCGGTGGACGCCAGCCCCGCTGACTTAGCCGAAATCGCTGCCTGCGTCTACAAGGCGAACGGCCTGGCCGAGCTGCCGGAAACCGTTGCGGATCTGCTGCGCTATAAGGAGGTCATGCTGCCGGAAGTGCTTGAGGCCATTGAGACAAGCCTCTCGCCGGTGCTTGAAGACGAGATAAAAGGAAAAGCCTGAAGGGTAGGGTGAACGTTGAGAGCAAACAGGCAGGCGCGAGAGCCAAGTTAATAAAGACAGACAGTTCGTCAGACTTCCGGCAGCTGCCCCATGGGCCATCTGCCGGTTGCTTTTATACGCTTACTGTCAGGTTTCCATTGCATCTGCTTGGGCGGTGGTGGCATCGTCATGCGTGGCCAGATAGGCCTCCAATGAGTCGTCCATCGCGTGTAACCAGGGCGTGTGGTGGGAAGGTGCCATGGTGCCTGTCATCAAGGAGCGGTAGGAGTGGTTACGGAAGGCCATGATGTCATCATGCTTGTGATGCTCCCATTCCAGAAACGTCTTGTTAACGCCGTCAATGTCAAAGCTGGGATAGTCGGTTTCATCAATCAGGGACTTCACGTAATCCCCCTGGAAAACAATCATGTCTTCATCGCTTTCCAGTGTTTCCTCGCGTGCTCGCCAAGCGGCACTATCGCTGCGCATTTCATTTTGGCTTGGCAGCGGAATACGCCCAAGAATGATGTCGCGTACGTACCAGGCCTGTGCATCAAACATATTAAAGGTATAAAACTGATCTTGCATGCCTAGGTAGAACAGCTTGGGGTTGTGCTCCCAGGCAACGCCTTTGTAAAGATCCAGCGGCCACATACGATTGCTGGTTTTCAAGCGCAGTGACTCTTCAAGGAAGGGGAAGTGGTGCAAGTAACCGGTACACAGGATAATAGCGTCGATAGGTTTTGAGGTGCCGTCCGCAAAGTATGCTCTATCGCGATCTACTCGCAATAGTAGTGGTTTTTCTTCCCAGTTATCAGGCCACTTGAAGCCCATAGGTCGAGAGCGGTAACTGGTGGTGATCGTTCGAGCACCATATTTGTAGCACTGAGAGCCAATATCTTCGGCAGAATAGCTACTGCCCACCAGTAACAGATCCTTGTCTTTGAACTCCAACGCATCGCGAAAATCATGGGCATGGAGAATGCGTCCGCCAAAATTTTCGAAACCTTCGAATTCCGGCACGTTAGGGGTAGAGAAATGCCCGGAAGCGACGATGACATGATCGAATGTCTCAGTGCTGAGCGTATCCGTGGTGTGGTCGTGGGCAATGACGGTAAAAGTCCCGTTGGCCTCGTCGTAGCTGATGTGGCGCACTGGACAATTGAAGCGGATGAACTTACGAACACCGGCTTTCTCAACGCGGCCTTTTATATAATCCCAGAGCACAGCCCGTGGCGGATAAGAGGCAATAGGACGACCAAAATGCTCTTCAAAAGAGTAGTCGGCGAACTCCAGGCATTCTTTCGGCCCGTTGGACCAAAGGTATCGGTACATACTGCCGTGAACCGGCTCACCGTTTTCATCAAGGCCGGTGCGCCAAGTGTAGTTCCAAAGCCCACCCCAGTCAGACTGTTTCTCAAAACAGACCAGCTCCTGTGGCTCTCCGCCCTTTTCATGTGCCGATTGAAAGGCTCTAAGCTGTGCCAGACCGCTTGGGCCGGCGCCGATGATTGCGATACGCTTTTTCATAGCTAGTTTCCTGTACGTGTCCTGACAGATTTGAACGAAATGTCGTGATAGGAGGCGAGAAAACCTCTCGCTCGCTCACTACCAACCTAGTGGATCGGCACAGACAACAAAATTACTCAGAGAGGGTAGTCAAAAAGAGTTATCTATCGGTATGAGAGGTCGATGGGTCGGCGTCAAAGGCGATGATAACGCCTTCGACGCCAAGCACAGCGGCGTTATGTGAGTAAACGCCATGTCCCTTTTCGTTCACACGAAGCAGATGTCCATCGGCGCACTGAATACGATAATCCAGCTCAAAGCTGCGGTGTTCACGCAAGGCATCCTGAACTTCTTCCCAGACCTGGTCGGCATCCTGGGGGTGGATCATGTCTCCGTAGCTGATCAGGGAATGGTTAAGCAGCGTTTCGGCCGTGTAGCCGGTCAATCCGTAGCAACCGTCACTGACGTATTCCATGGTCCAGCGGCGATTGTTACGGGCTCGATAAACCATCACAGGAAGTCCATTCACCAGTTGCGACAGGCTGCGATGGCTAGCAGAGAGAACCTGATTACGTTGTACCTGAGGCGTAATATCACAGAGGGATAAGCTGGCAGGCCAGGCAGAGCCAACCCCGAGGGGTTGGGCGCGTAACTCACACCAGCGTAGCTCATGGCCGGCCCCCATCACTCTCAACCATAACGGTGCGGGACTTTCCTGACGATTTACCTGACAGCACACCTGTTGCCAGACATCTCGGTCAGCAGGGTGAACATACTCCAGCAGGTGGGACGGTGTAGCCTCACTGTCGGCGTCAATCAAATGCTGCCAGCTACGGTTGGCAAACAAGATTTCACTGTTGTCATTTACGATCAGTACGGCTTCGTTCAGGCTATCCAGCAAGCTTGAACAAGGCGGTGTGTTGGGGGGACGCTTCCTGAAGGTGAATGGCATCAAAAGGCACATCATGGCGCATCCTCATCAGGTAAAGGGTGCGTGTGTACCCAGGCGGCCAGTTCGAGACGCGAGTTGACATTGAGCTTACGTAGCAGGTTTTTGACATACACTTTGACGGTGCTGTCACTGATGCCCAGTTCACGGGCAATCAGCTTGTTGCTAAGCCCTTTGGTAATCCACATCAAGGTATGGCGTTCGCGCTCGGTCAAGCCTTCCGCCCAGCTTGAGGAAGCGGGCATGTCATCCATAATATCCAGGCGATCGGCACGCAAGTGCTGCGCCAGCATCATGACAACATCATCATTGAGCGCTATCTTGCCATGCAGGAGAGCATCAAGACGCTCGAGAATGATATCCGGATCGGTATCTTTGAGCAGGTAGCCATCAGCGCCAAGCTGAATGGCTTTCAGTAAGTCATGGCTGTCGTCTGACGCGGTCAGCATTACGACCCAGGTATCTTCACACCTGGCCTTGATCTGCTCCAGCAGAGATAAGCCGCTGGTGCCCGGCATTTGCAGATCGATCAGTAACAGCTCAGGATCCAGGCGCTCCAGGTTCTGGAGGAGCTCTTCAGCATTGCCGAACTCTTCCAACATATCAAAGCGCTGACTTTCGCTGAGCAGTTGTGCAACACCACGTCGAAATAAAGGATGGTCATCGACTAAAACAACTCGTGTAGGGTTCATCGCATTTCTCTATCTGTCATCCGTAACGATCAATTCGACACGGGTACCGCCACTGGATAGTGATCCTACGTGCAGGTGGCCACCTATCTTTTGGGCACGCTCGTGCATGATGCCCAGCCCGAAACTGCCGCTGCCAGCATCTTCCGAAATGATGCCCTGTCCATTGTCATCGACACGCACCAGCAACTCCCCTTTAACCTGCGGGAAAAGCTGAATACGAACATGCGAGGCGTGAGAATGACGCACGCTGTTGCTGAGAGCTTCGCGCACAATCAGAAGCACCTGAATGGCGGTCTGTCTGGATAAGCCTTCTGGTTGGGCTCGATTGTCCAGTTCGAATACCAGCCCTGAAAGCTGCTCGAATTCCTCTACTGTGCGTACTAGCCCCAAGTGGAGTGAATCATCCTCCAGAGTGAGCCTGGCGGTGGTGATCAATTCGCGGGTTTGGCGGTAGGTTCGCTGGGTTTGCAGGTGGATATCGCTGGCCAGCGTCTCAAGTTCCGGCGCAAGCTGTCGGCAAGCCTTCTCCAGGCGCGAGGTGCGCAGCCGCAAATACCCCAGCTCTTGGGCAATGGTGTCGTGTAAGCCGGCGGCATAGTCGCGACGCTCTTCTTCTACCGCCTGTTCGAGGTGCTGATGGTGCGCCAGGCAAATCTTTAAGCCTTCCATGAAGGCTCTGCGTAACGGCTCGAAAAACGGGTTCTGCGGCCATCCGCCTGGTAGCAATAACCAAGCCTCCGCCTTTTTATCCAGCGTAAGCTGCTGTGCGTATAGGGGGTGGGGCCAGCATGGAAGCTGACGCTGTGAGGGTATTTCCCTGCTCCCATTGACGAGGTCGTCTGTACGTCGATAGCGCGTGGTTAACGCCGCTTCCATAGCGGTGGCCTGATCTACTGTCAGGGTAATGCCGGAAGGCGTCACCAGGGTCAGCGAGTGGGCCTGCGACATTCGCAAGGCGAGGCATAAACAGGAACCTTCGATAGCGGTGTAGGTGGCTGGAAGCTGACGTTGCAACCAGGTAAGAACCGTCGGTAAGTCAACCGCCAGGTGGTGGCATGCGGCGAGGCGCAAGGTAAGCCCGTTGAGTACCTGGTCGCTTATGAGCGGTTCCGGCTGAGACGTTTTTTCAGGTTGAATTACCCGACGTTCAATCCAGCCACTGAGACTGATAGCCATACCTCCTCCCATCACCGACGTTCATGCCTTACGCGCGTTAGCCCTGTTACTAGCAGGTTTCATGCCAGTACAGGCTGGTTACTCCTTCGTGATTACCCCCCATGGCCGATTGTGCAGCTTCCTACTGCGAGTAAAGTATTTTTATCAGAAAGAAAATTGTTGGCGCATCACGGTTCTCCGGTGGGGGCGGGCACGCCACCTGCACCATAAAGGGAGCATCAGACGACCGCGACGCACCTTTATAGCCCCAGGCTGAACAAAACCGGAACGGACAACACGAGGTTACACTATGGGTAGTTGGCATCACTCTAAGCAGCAGGCGCTGGAAACGCCTTGCCGGCGCTATCGTATCGCTGGCCAGCATGCCCTGCGTTTACCGCTATTACCGGGGGAGCGTTTGAGCATCACGTCGCCAGATGGGGAGCAGGGCTGCGATTTGTTGGCGCTTGACCAGGATAACCAAGCCGTGACGGCTTCCATGGGGATAGCGCTGCAGCCGTCCGCCGCGCTGACACAGCGCCAGCTTGAACAGGGTAATGCGGCTGCCAAGCGGTTGAAAGCCCGGTTCGATTCTTGGCAGATTGATACTGAACTGCTGTCACAGGGAGGTCATATTCCCGGGCGGCAGTTGCCTCTTGAACTCAGCTGCCCTCTGGATAGCGCGCCGCTAACGTTGGTGCTGGTGGCCCCCGGCAACGACATGGCTGTCTCCGAGCAGTCACCCGCCACGGAACTGGACGTGATTCACTGGCACTTGCCTGAGCATTTACCGATTCTGCCAGCGCCTTTAGCCGAGCCTATTAACGACATCCACATTCCGCATAGCAGTGCGCGTACCTATCAGGTTCGTGCAGGTGAGTGGATTCAGATCATCGATGTGTCAGGCAAGCAGTGTTCGGACTTTATTGCCTTTGATAAAGATGCCCTGGACCTGGGCGAGACGGTGACCCTGGACGCGGCGGCAACACGCACGCTGGCCAATTGCGCGATGCCGCAGCCCGGCCTGTTTTCGCGCTTTGCCGATCAACGTCTTCAGCCCATGCTTGAAGTGGTGCAGGACACAGTCGGGCGGCATGACAGTTTTATGCTGGCATGTACGCCAAAATTCTACGAAGACAGCGGCTATTTTGGCCATATCAGTTGTACCGAGAATTTTAACCGTGAACTGGCGGTCTTTAACATCGCCCCTCGCGCTGGCTGGCCAGCCATCAATTTCTTTTTCAATACGCACGTTGAACCCTGCGGCACGCTATCGGCAGATGAGCCCTGGTCGCGAGCTGGCGACTATGTCCTGCTGCGCGCGAAGCGCGATCTGGTGTGTGCGTCGTCCGCGTGTCCGGACGACATTGACCCCGCTAACGGATGGACGCCCACCGATATACAGGTACGCATCTACTCAGCCGAACATGAATTTCCGCGTTCAATTGCTAACCGGACTACCCCGGAGGAACTGCCCCGCATGACACTGCAAACCGCCTTTCACCGTCGGACATCGGCCCTGACCCAGCGCTTCATTGAATATCGCGGCTACTGGCTACCCAGCGAGTTTGAAGGCTGGGGGCGGCGTGCCGAATACCTTGCCTGCCGTGAACGGGTTGCGGTCATGGACCTGACACCCTTGCGCAAGTTTGAAGTGGTGGGGCCGGATGCTGAACGCCTGCTGCAATACGCCTTGACCCGGAATGTGCGGCGTTTATCCGTTGGCGAAGTCGCTTACTCAGCCGCCTGCAATGAAACCGGCGGCATGCTCGACGATGGCACGCTTTTTCGGATGGGCGAACAGGCGTTCCGGTGGATCTGCGGCGACCCGTATAGTGGTATCTGGCTGCGTGAGCTAGCTAGCCGCCAGGGTTATAAGGTCAGTATTCGTGAGTCCACCCAGCAACTGCACAACCTGGCGATTCAGGGGCCGTTCAGCCGTGAGCTGCTCAGCCAGCTTGTGTGGAACGCTGAAACCCAGACGAGCGTCGCTCAGTTAAGCTGGTTCCATTTTATGATTGGCCGGTTGGGCGGGCCGGATGGCATTCCTCTTATGGTCTCGCGTACCGGCTACACCGGCGAGCTGGGGTTTGAAGTCTGGTGCCACCCTGACCATGGCGAACGTCTTTGGGATACCATCTGGGAGGCGGGGCAAGCGTTCGGCTTAGCGCCCTTAGGGCTGGATGCACTGGATATGCTGCGCATCGAAGCGGGGCTGATTTTTGCTGACCATGAATTCTGCCCGGAAACCAATCCGTTTGAAGCGGGTATTGGTTTCACCGTGCCAATGAAAACCAAGGAAGACGACTTTGTTGGCCGGGAGGCGATGGCACGGCAGGCACCGGAAAGTCGCCACAAGTTAATGGGACTGATCATTCATAGTACGGAACTGGTGGATCATGGGGATCAGGTCTTTCATGGACGCTTTCCGGTGGGGCAGGTGACCAGTGCTACCCAATCACCGCTGCTTAAGCAATCGATAGCCCTTTGTCGTCTGGCACCCGAGTTTGCAAGCCCTGGTACCCAGCTAGAAGTGGGTCGCCTTGATGGGCACCAGAAACGCCTGCCGGCGGAAGTGGTTGCCTTGCCGTTTTATGACAAGGAGCGTACTCGCGTGCGTAGTTAATTTAATTCCATCAAGCCAGTGATTAGAACGCACTGGCTTGGTGAAGGTCAGCACTGTCACAGTGCATGTAAAAGAATGAGTGCCCCCCGTTTTTAATGGTAATTCGACCAATCAGAAGAGTGGGTTTTGCTAGTAAAAAGGAAGTGTTGATTTGCCAGGGTAATGTTCAGTGACGTTTTGTTTTCGCGATATTTTAGACAATAAAGCATCGTTTGATGGGCTGGATAAGATGTTTTTCTGCGCTGATGGAGTTTTGGCATGCATGTTGCTCTATTTAACTTAAGGCGTTTAAAAAGGCTGCTGTTAATGTTGGGATGAGCGTTGGCTAGTAGCCGTTTTAATGCTGTTTATAAAGGTAAGTGTTAAAGAATCATCGTCATTGAATGCAACAGAAAATGGTTTATTACTACGAAAACTCTCTGGTTAAAACAGCCAGGTGATTTCACCGTCACGCTTTACACATAGGGGAACAACATGACGACCGATGAACTAAAAGGCATCTTCGAGATGCATCAGGCAATGAACATAGAGGTGTTTTACTGGTGGTGTATTGCCATTATGTTCCTGATTCACGCAGGTTTCCTGTCTTACGAAATTGGTGCCTCGCGCACCAAGAATGCGCTGGCATCAGGGATGAAAAACATCCTTACGCTGGCGTCAGTGATTCCGGCCTTCTATTTTGTGGGCTGGTGGATTTACAACGCTTTTCCCAATGGCCTGATTCCCATTGATGCCTCGGCGGCGCTTCCCTGGAGCGCCAGTATGCGCCCTGATGTCAACGATATGGGCACAGGGATATTCTTCGCGGCGTTCGCTCTTTTTGGGGCGACTACAGGCTCTATCCTTTCTGGAGCCGTCATCGAACGAATTCGTTTGAGTGCCTTCCTGACACTTGCCGTCATATTGGGGGGTGGCGTATGGATACTGGCCGGGTCCTGGGGCTGGCACCCAAGCGGCTGGCTACTCACCCAGTTTGGCTATCATGATGTTGGGGCAGCAGGGGTCGTCCATGCGGTTGCCGGGTTCTTTGCCCTAGGAGTATTGATGAACCTGGGCGCCAGAATTGGCAAGTTTAAAAACGGTAAGCCCCAGGCAATCCCACCGCACAACATGCCAATGTCGTTGCTTGGGCTGATGATGATCATTGTCGGTTTCTTCGGTTTTCTCGGCGGCTGCATCATCTTCAATACCGGCGATATTGGCTGGACGACCATTTATGGAACCCAGACCAACCTGTCGGCTTTTGCCTTCAACACTGTCATGGGTTTTGCAGGCGGTGTTATCGGAGCCTACCTGATATCAAGAGACCCCTTCTGGACCATGTCAGGTGGCTTGGGCGGTATCATCACCGTGGCAGCCGGTCTGGATCTTTACTATCCCGGCCTGGCGTTTGCGCTGGCGGCCAGCGGTGGTGCGTTAATGGCCAAAGTGGGCAACTTCCTTGAACAGCGCGGCCTGGATGACTCTGTGGGCGCCTTTGCGGTTCATGGTTTCTGCGGTTTTTACGGCGTCGTGCTGGTGGGTATCTTCGCGGCAGGGTTTGCCAATGCAGAAGGGATGCCGGATATTTCTTTCACCGGCCAGTTGGTAGGCGCTGTGGTTATGGCGTTAACCGGCTTTATCCCAGGTTGGGGAATCTCTTACGCATTGAAAAAGTTCAACCTACTGCGTGTACCACCACATGTTGAAGTACTAGGGCTTGACCTGGTGGAAATATCGGCGAGGCCCTATCCTGAAACCGAGTCTCCACAAGGTCATTCGCCTCAGGGCGTTCATGGTGGATTAAACAAAGCGTTCCCCATGGCGAAAAGGCAGGATATTAGTTAATCGCGATAACTCTGCATCTTACCTCGAGCATGCGCTAAATAATGATCATGTAAAAAAGTAGTTGCCAGACATATCCTAAGAAACGTTGAGGAGACAACAATGGAAACCAGTACCGATTTGCAAAGTGCCATTAATTACCTGTTCTTTTCCAGTCATCCCGCTATTATCTCGGCGAGTTTGATCGTTGGCGTAGGTTTATGCCTTTTATTAACGGTCAGTATTATAAAGCACGAAAATGCGGCATTTAAAAAACATGAGTCCACTCAGCAATAATGCATTATTGCGATAAACATCGGTGCATGGTCATTAACCCGCCTTATTCACGAGGGCGCTGATTGAGCGGTCTGAAGGTACTGGCTGTTGGCATTGCTTATCAGGATTCGCCTCTTCAGCGCGAGTGGCTGTTGAGTAATGCCAGAACGCAGCCCTTTTCCTACTTACTTATAGCTCTTTGGAATCAATTGCGGCCGTCCAAGCAGACGTGATCGCCGACCCCTGCTCCAGTCGCTCGCTTTCTGATGTTGTGGTGGTCTCGCAGGAGCGTCAGCTCAGTGCGGTCAGCTTCGGCAGCCCCTTCAGCAGCGTCGGCCACCACTTGTCGGCGGCGGCACCCAGATGAACGGTGATTCGCCGAGCGTGCAGCCTCAGCGTGGCGGCGACCTTCAGCACTTGCTCGCGCATCCGGCTGAGGCTCCAGCCTTGGCGGGTCTGCCGCTCCAGCAAGCAGCGCAGGCCATGCAGGACCTGGTAGGCGTAGAGGCTGAGCAGCAGGCTCACCTCGTTGCGCGCCATCACGTCCTGAACGGTGGAGGCGCCGCGATCGGTCGACGAGAGGTGCACGTCGAGCGCCGACTTCACCTCGCCCATGTGCGCCTCGGCGCTGCCGCGCTTGCGGTAGAGCGCCAGGACCTTCTCCGGCGGCCAGTCGAACTTGCCGAGGTTGGTGACCAGGAAGAAGGCATGCAGCAGCAGGTCATCGGGGCGTTCCTGCACCACCAGCACGACGCGACGCGGTGCCGACCAAGAGCCCGCTTGATACTCCAGATCGTGGCTCCACTCGCGAGGCTGCTCGGGTGGCCGGCCGGGTGGCCGCTTCAGGTGCGGTGCCGCCAGCTTCTGCAGGCCCGTGTGGCTGCGCAGCCTGCCCAGGTACTCGATGCCGCGATCTTCCAAGGCCTCCAGCGTCGCGTTGTCAGTGAAACCGGCGTCGATGCGCACCCGTACCTGAGCGCCGGTACTCTCGTTGAGTCGCCGCACCAGATGCGGGATCCAAGTATCGGCGTTCTCAGCCGGGCCAGCGTTGCCCTCGCGCAGGAGCCCACCCACCATGTCGCCGGTCTCGGCCAGCGAGGCGACCAGCGGCGAGTAGATGCGGGCACCGTAAAGTCCGTGAAATGCGGACCCTCCTTGGTGGCCGTGGACTTCGATCGGCAGGCCGTCGATGTCCAGCGTCAGCTGCTTGGGACGCTCGCCGTTCTGCAGCGAGCTCAGGCGCCAGACCACCAGCCGCAGCAGGCCGTAAGCGTTCATTCCACGACGTTCTGCCACCCTGCTGAAAATCGCCCTACAGTAACCTCACACTTTCCAACACGAGGTTACCCCTATGAGAAAGCACCGCACACCCGAACAGTGGCAGGCTCTGGTCAATCAGCAGCGTGACAGTGGTCTGTCAGCTTCGAAGTTCTGCAAACAAGAGAACATCGGCTACGCCAGTTTCTGTAACTGGCGCA
>NZ_JAMXSJ010000033.1:0-41766 GCF_024124725.1 Halomonas sp. Ps84H-12
CACGGCTTGGAGAGTAGAATTGCTCATGGCGTATCCGTCCTATGTTGGTTGTGATCTGGCGAGATCAATCAACAGGATACGCCACCCTCTCTACTGCCCTCCATACACAAGAACTGAGCTTAACTCCTATGCACGTCCTACTCATAGAAGATGATCCACTGGTGGCCTCGGGTATTCGTTCTGGGCTGATGATGTACCACTTCGTTGTGGAGCACGTTACCTCGGTGCAGGCTGCGCGTCAGGCGATGCAAAGTGTCGCCAGCGACGTGGTGATTCTTGATCGTGGACTACCCGATGGCGATGGCTTGGCGCTGCTGCAATCCTGGCGCGATGAGGGCGTGACGACACCTGTGCTCATGCTGACTGCCAGGGATGCCGTGCGCGACAGAGTGGGTGGGCTGCAAAGCGGGGCCGATGATTACCTAGTGAAGCCCTTTGATTTAGATGAGCTGGTGGCAAGGCTACATGCGCTACTGCGGCGCGTAGCCGGGCGCAGCCAAGGGCTGACCGTGCATGGCGCGCTGACACTAGACCCCAGCGCTCGGGAGGTGCGGGTAGCGGGCGAACTGATAGCGCTCTCCCGCCGTGAGTTGGTGCTGTTAGAGGCTTTTTTACACGCCCCGCGCAGCGTGCTCTCGGCGGACCAGCTCAAAGATAGCCTCTATGGGCTAAGCGATGACGTAGAGAGTAATGCGCTCAATGTCCATATTCATCATCTGCGCCGCAAATTGGGCAGTGGGATTATCGAGACCGTGCGCGGCTTGGGCTACCGCTTGGGCAAGCCAGAAGCCGTGCTTGCGCCGGGGCAAACGCCTAAGGGGCAGCGATGAGTCTACGCGCCCGCCTGCTACTCACGCTTGGGCTGACGTTGGCGCTGCTATGGGGCGTTGCGGCTGCTTGGCTGCTCAACGATTTGCAGAAAACCTTTGTCGCCACCCTGGACCAGCGTTTGGCTCAGTCCGCGCGCATGGTGGCCGGGCTGGTGCATCAATTGCCGGAGGATGTGTGGGAGCAGAGCATGATGACGACGCTTGCCATTCCACCCATCGAGGGGCTGGCCTGCCAGGTGCACTCGCCACGCGGAGAGGTGATTGCTCGCACCCACGCCAACATGGATAGCGTGCTAGCGCCAGGGCAGCGCGGTCACACCTACCGCCAGGAAGGGGATACCACTTGGCGCGTCTTTACCTACGAGCGCGGCGGCCTGGTCATTACCACGGCGGATCGAATGGATGAGCGCACGATGCTGCTAAACGGGGTAGTTCGGGTAGCCGTCGTGCCGTTTGTGGTGGCGTTAACCGGCAGCCTGATTGCGCTTTGGGTGGGTATATGGCGCGGGCTGGCACCGTTGTCACGGTTGCGTGAGTCGTTAGCCAGCCGCCACCCAGAAGCGCTGGCACCGGTGGCTACCTACGGCGTGCCGAAAGAGATGAAGCCCCTTATCGATACGCTCAACAGCCTCTTAATACGCGTGCAGCAAACCCTGGTGCGGGAGCAGCGTTTTACCAATGACGCCGCCCATGAGCTGCGCACCCCGCTCACCGCTATTAAGACGCACCTACAGGTTGCCCAACGTGCTGAAGGCCCGGCTGCTCAAGAAGCCCTTAAGTATGCCGAAGCAGGCGTCGTGCGCTTGGCCCACACCTTAGGCCAACTGCTCACGCTGGCCCGTGTGGAAGGCCGCATGCGCTTTGATGATGGTGAGCCAAGCGAAGTAGCCCAAGTTGTTGAGCTAGCTGTTGCTGATAGCGCCGCTGCTCAGGGGCAGTGCCAGTGGCCTGAAGTGCTGCCTCAAGTGTATTTGGCCATGCCCAGAGAGCTGGCGATTACGGCGCTGCGTAACCTAGTGGATAACGCATTGCATCACGGGCCACGCGGAGCGCCCATCACCCTGATGGCAGAACAAACGCATAGCGACATTACCTTCACCGTGCATGACCAAGGCCCTGGGGTGGATGAAGAGACACTGGCCCAACTGACACAACGTTTTTGGCGGGCCAGTAAGCAGCAGGGCAGTGGTCTGGGGTTGGCCATCGTTGCAGCGATTGCCGAGCGTTTTGGTGGCGACGTGCGTTTTGAAAACGCAAAAGCAGGGGGCTTCTATGCGCATCTCACGATTCCCACGGTGTCACCGCTATAAAGCAATTCCATAACAACCGACGCGATCAGGGGGAGTAATGAAAACATCAATGTGGGGCAGGCTTAGCCTGCTGATGGGCGCTTGCTTGATGGCGAGTGGCAGCATAGCTCAAGAGGGAGATGCCGAGCGGGGTGAAGCGGCATCGGCGACATGTGTGGCCTGTCACCAAGCCAACGGAGGAGGCATGAACATTTCCGGCGGCGAATCCTGGCCGCGCTTGGCAGGCTTAAATTCCAACTACATCGCTAAGCAGCTGCACGATTTTAAAGCCGGGGACCGTCAGAACGCGACGATGGTGACGTTCGCCAATATGCTCGACGATCAGCAAATTGCCGACGTGGCGGCGTATTACAGCCAGCTACCCGCGACGCCAGGCCAAGGCGGCGACAATGCCGATGAAGCGCTGCTGGCGCGCGGTCAGCAACTAGCGGAACGCGGCGACTGGAACGCCTATATCGTTTCCTGCCAGAGCTGTCATGGCCCCGGTGGCCAAGGCGTCGGTGAGACATTCCCAGGCATCGCGGGGCAACATGCGGGCTATATCAGTGCACAGCTAAACGCTTGGAAGAATGACACACGCAGCAACGACCCTCAAAACCTAATGGGGGCGATTGCCAAGCGTATGAGTGAAGAGGATATTCAGGCGGTCTCCGCGTGGTACGCCACCCAGCCCGCCGCTGAAGGGGAGGCCGCACAATGAGTAACTACCATCGTTATATAGTGATCGCGCTATCCAGCAGCGCGCTTGCAGTGGGCACCGGTTTGAGCCTCTACGCAGCGAATGCGTTTGCCCAGCAGGAGGAGCGGGTCGATGCCGCGCTGAATCAGCTAGTACACGAACCGCCCACCATGGAAGACTTGGAAGCCTCGGATCTCCATCCAGAGCTTAAAAAAGTCATTCGCTACGGCTATGACCTATTTACCAATACCCAGCAGCTAAGAGGCGAGTACGTTTTTAACGATATGAACTGCTCAAGCTGCCATCTAGGAGAGGGCCGCGTACCGTTTAGCGCGCCGGTATGGGCAGCTGCCATCACCTTGCCCGATTTTCGCGGTAAAAATCAGCATGTGAACAACCTGGAAGAGCGCATTGCAGGCTGCTTTGCCTACTCCATGAACGGCACACCGCCTGAGTACGGTAGCGACGAAATGCTGGCGCTTAGCGCCTACCACCAGTGGCTCGCCACCGGTGCGCCGATGTACCCCGATAAACCGATCTATGGCCGTGGTTTCCCAGCGCCTGAACAGCCTGAAACACCCAGCTATGCCAGAGGCGAGGCGGCGTACCAGGAAAACTGCGCCATTTGCCACCAAGAAGATGGCTCTGGGCACTATGAAAACGGCGAATATGTTTTCCCCGCCCCTTGGGGCGATGGCTCTAACAACTGGGGGGCCGGTATTGCACGGGTAGAAACCATGGCTGGGTTTATCTATCAAAACATGCCGCTGGGCCAGCCGCGCTCGTTAACCGGCCAGCAGGCGTGGGATATTGCCTACTACATCAATAGCCAAGAGCGCCCCCAAGACCCGCGCTACACCGGCGATGTTGCAGAAACCGCCGAGCGATTCGGCCCCACATTCCACAACCGCTCGCTCTACGGCCAAACCCGCGAGCATGACGGCCATGTGCTAGGCGACCACGCTAATTTTGGCGAGAAAGGTGACATCCAACCCTGGAACGTTGGCATGCCACGGTTCGAAAATCTCTCTGAGGAGTAAGCTTGAACGCATTTGCAGGAGAAAGCGTCAGGAGTGTTGTGGGAGGGAGCTTCAGCTCGCGACGGTTAGGGCACCAGTGCTGCGGCAGGCTAAGGGCGGCTGACGCCGCCGTCGCCCAATAAATTGGCCTCCCACTGTTGAGTTTGCCGCTGTTCGATCAGTGATCTTATCTCTCTAGCTATTGGCTTGGGCCAATAATACGGAGCTTCTGCTGTGCAAAGGTTTTGTTCTGTTGAAGGCCAGTATTATCTGAAGAGTAGGTAATGACTGTGTGGGAGGGAGCTTCAGCTCGCGATGATTAGGGCTTCAGTGCTGCGGCAGGCTAAGGGCGGCTGACACCGCCGTCGCCCAATGAATTGGCCTCCCACTGTCGAGTATGCCGCTGTTCGATAAGTGACCTTCCCTCTCGAGCTATTGGGTTGGGCCAATAATACTGACCTTCTACTGTGCAAAGGTTTTGTTCTGTTGAAGGCCAGTATTATCTGAAGAGTAGGTAATGACTGTGTGGGAGGGAGCTTCAGCTCGCGACGATTAGAGCACCAGTGCTGCGGCAGGCTAAGGGCGGCTGACGCCGCCGTCGCCCAATGAATTGGCCTCCCACTGTTGAGTTTGCCGCTGTTCGATCAGTGATCTTATCTCTCTAGCTATTGGCTTGGGCCAATAATACGGAGCTTCTGCTGTGCAAAAGTTTTGTTCTGGTTAAGGTCAGTATTATCTGAGGAGTAGGTAATGACTGTGTGGGAGGGAGCTTCAGCTCGCGATGATTAGGGCTCCAGTGCTGCGGCAGCTTAAGGACGGCTGACGCCGCTGTCGCCCAATAAACTGGCCTCCCACCTCTGGGTTTTTTCTAATCGACAAACGGCTGGTTGTTTACACTTGTATTCTAGGATGTGACTTATAGCCAAATAGCATCCCAATAGCTGTACTTTCCTATATCTTCGACCAAATTGGCTCTTAGAGGATTGGCAACGATATATCTAGCAGCTGCTTTTAGCGATGCTTCATCTTTAATCATTCGATCGTGAAAGCCATCTTGCCAAAGACGCCTGCCAATATTCAGCGATACGTAAGCCTTATAACGTCTCACAGCCTCAGAAAGGTCGCCATTTAGCTGAAGCAACCAATGGATATGGTCTGGCATAACAACAAAAGCAAAAGTTGTCGCCAGCTCGCTCACGCGAGGGTGGTAAAAGTGCCTGGATGCACAACAGGCAGTATGAAAATTAGTAAAAACCTGCTGACGATGGCGGGTCGTCGCAGTGACTAAGTAGTGAGCATTCGGGATTGATTGCCTCCCTTGGCGAAGCAGATGGCTCCTGTTCATTATATGCTCCCTATAAATTTTTAATTAACTTAGCACATGCTGTGTAGCATTTTCTGTAGGAGGGAGCTTTAGCTCGCGATAATGAAGGCACCTCTGCTGCGGCAGGCTAAGGGCGGCTTTCGCCACCATCGCCCAATAAATTGGCCTCCCACATCAGGCTCTTCACCCCTCAAGCAGTCAGGTGTGGGAGGGAGCTTCAGCTCGCGATAATGAAGGCGCCACTGCTGCGGCAGGCTAAGGGCGGCTGACGCCGCCGTCGCCCAATAAATTGGCCTCCCACATCAGGCTCTTCACCCCTCAAGCAGTCAGGTGTGGGAGGGAGCTTCAGCTCGCGATGATGAAGGCACCACTGCTGCGGTAGGCTAAGGGCGGCTGACGCCGCCATCGCCCAATAAATTGGCCTCCCACATCAGGCTCTTCACCCCTCAAGCAGTCAGGTGTGGGAGGGAGCTTCAGCTCGCGACGGTTAGGGCACCAGTGCTGCGGCAGGCTCAGGGCGGCTGACGCCGCCGCCCAATAAATTGGCCTCCTACTTCTTTTGTTAAGGCGCTTCGCTACCCATCATCTCAATGAGGCGTTCTTGGCTGGGGAGGCCTTGGATTCGGTCAATGCGCACAGTGCCGCCTTCAGCCTCACGTTGGAAAGCGCTGGTGGGGGTGGCGTAGAGGCCTAGCTCTTCAAAGAGCTGGTTGTTGGCATATACCTGCTCTTCGATATCCCGTGGCTGTGCGCTGGGGGAGAGCTCATCACCTTCACTGTGACGGTGCAGGGCAGCGGAGGGGTCGTCAGCGCCGAGAATGGTAGCGGCTAACGCAGGGCTATTGGGGGCGAGAATGCCGACCATAATATGGCGTAGCTGAACCTCGCCAGCCTCTACCCAAGGGCGGGTTTGTTGCCACAGCTGACGGCAGTAAGGGCAGTTGGCGTCGGTGAAGGTGTAGATGACGCGTGGGGCATCCGGGTCGCCATCCTGAATCCAGCGGCTCTCTTCAAGCAGCTTCCAGGTTTCGGCCTCTAAGGGTGCCCGTACGTGCTCGTCAAGCTGTGCTTCCGTCAGGTTGCTACCTTCGCTATCGACTAGCGTGCCGATAATGGCGTGCTCTCCATCTGGCGTTAAATAAATCGCCATATCCTGGCCCTGAGCGCTGGCCCCAAAGCCGCGCATTCCCCCGGGCGCCTCAAATTGCCCGTGAATGGTTAAGCCCTGGTTGGCCAGCGCCTGCACGGGGGCTGGTAGCTCGTCGGCATGGCTGGCTGCCGCTGCGCTACCCAGCGCGGCAAGTAAAGCGAAACGGCCAACATGGGGTAAGAAAACACGTTGCATAGCACTATCCTTATGAAAACGGCTTGGTGTGGGTGCCGCGAGGCAAAATATATTAGCGAATACGCGAAAGGCCATCTTGCAAAGTGGCGCGGGAAAGCTCGCCAAAATGGGTGCTCACGAGCTGTCCATCCGCGTTGTAGTAAAGCGTTGTGGGCATGGCATGGGCTCCGGTGGTTTGACCCAGGGCATTGCTCGGGTCTTGCCATACATTCTTCAAATCAAAGCCGTGTTCGCTCATAAACGCATGAATGTGTTGAAGGCTTTCACCTTGGTTAACGAACACAAAGGTAATGTCCTGCGCTTGTTGCTGGGCCTCTTCAAACACCGGCATTTCACGAATACATGGCGGGCACCAACTTGCCCATAGGTTAACTACCATGGGCTTTTGCTCCTGCTGAGCAAGTTGGGGCAGGGTAATAGGCTCGCCGTTGAGCGTAGCAAGCGGAGTAGTGGGCAGTGGGCGTGCCTGCTGTTCGATCAGTAGCGTACTGCCAGCTGTCAAGCCCCAGGCTAAACCGCCTACCAAAAGCGCCCCGGCAAGCGGTACTCGTTGGCGCGGTGAGCGCCATATTGCCCATCCAGCGTAGCTAAGGCCCGCCACTATACCACCGAGTATATCGAAGCCGCCATCGCGAATATCTAAGCGCGATAGCATGCTGTCATAGTCGCTCCAGTAACGCACAACAAAGACGAGGCGTGCGGCCACCAGCGCCACAAATAGCAGGGTAAATAACGTATCGCTGACCGCCACGCGATGCCGCTGGCCAATAAGCGCACCCGCTAGCAGGGCCAGTAAAAAGGCAAATCCAATCATCAATTGATGCAGACTAAACCCCATGGGGCCAATCGCAACACTTTGCTGCAACATAGTCACTCACGCTTTCACCAGTGGTTTAGCGTAAGTGTGTCAGAACAAGATTATTTAACGATTATCTCTCGTTGCCCTGAGTCGTTATGTCGCAAGCCTTATGCTTCAGCAGCCAGCCAGCGGACGGCATAGGGCGGCAGTGTTTCTTCGTGGTGAGCTGTCAGCGGGTCTAGCGGCTGCCAGTGGTACTGGGTAAGCGCTTGGTTCAGGGCATCGCCTGCGTGAGCGAGATCAAACTTAACATCGGTGACGTTATACAGCGCGAGTAGGCGTCGCCCGTTACGGAGTGGCCCGCGCTCAATGGCTAGCAGCTCGGGTGGCGTTTCTATCACGCGCTGCGGGGCGTTGGGGTGAAAGCAGGGCTCTTGGCGACGCTGCACTAGTAGCCGGTGCAGGGCATGGAAAACGTCATGGGTGGGGGTGGAAGGGCTCTCCAGCAGCAGTGCCAGCTCATCAAGCTGCCAGCGGCGACGGTTAATCGAGCGTAAGCGGCCGCTGCGCTCCACACCTTCGACATCATTTAGCGTGCCGGTGAGCGTATGGATATAGAGTGCGGGTATTCCTTGTAGGCTGAGCATGATCGCTTGGCTGCATAGAAAGCGCGCAATTTGCCACGGGTCTGGCCCGCGGCGGGTGCCGCGCATGGCCTCAAACCAGGTAATGTTAATTTCGTAGGGTGTGTCGCTGCCATCAGGGTTGCTGCGCATGCTGACAAAGCCACCAAAACGATGCATCAGTTCCAGCAGTGCGTCGCGTTCATGGTCAGGCAACAGGCCTTCTAACGGCCGTACGCCAATACCGTCGTGGCTCGCGGTGAAGTTTAAGTAGGTGCACTGTTCAGGCAGCACCGGCAAGCTGTTTAACCACGTTTGTATCGTCGTCGCTTCGCCGCGGGTGAGGGTGTGCAGCAGCAGGGGCGGCAGGGCGAACTGGTACACCATGTGGGCTTCATCGGGCGCGCCTTTCGCTAATCGCTCCAAGCCAAAGTAGCTGATGTTTTCGGCATGGGGCACGTTGGTTTCGGTGATCAGCAGCGTGCCGGGGGCTATTTCATCCACGATGGCGCGAAGTAAGCGCACAACGGTATGGGTTTCCGGCAGGTGAATGCAGGAGGTGCCCAATCGCTTCCACAAAAACGCCACCGCGTCCAAGCGAATAATGCGCACCCCTTGCTGTAGGTAGAACAGCAGAATACCCACGAACTCTAACAACACATCCGGGTTTTCGAAGTTGAGGTCTATTTGGTCTTCCGAGAAAGTCGCCCACACGTGGCGCGTACCCCGGCGCGTAGAGATCGGCACTAGAAGTGGGCTACTGCGCGGGCGGGTGACTTGGGAGACATCGGTATCCGGATCCACTTCGATAAAGTAGTCGCGACCGGGCAGGCTGCCGGTCAGGTAATCCACAAACCAGAGCGACTCTCTGGAGACATGGTTCAGCACTAAATCAGCCATCAAGTCATAGTGGCTGGCTAGCGTTTGGATATGCGCCCACTCGCCCAGCTCGCTATTGACCTCGCGGTAGTGAATCACCGAAAAGCCGTCGTCGCTGCTCCAGGGGAAAAAGGGCAGTACGTGAACCCCGCTAATGGCATCCCCCAGATAGCGCTGTAGAAAAGTATCCAGCACCGCTAAAGGCGGCGTACCTTCATCCAAGATGGAGTCACCGTAACAAATGACCCACTGATCTTTTTCGCTCCATGTTGGTGCGTCGTGGCCCGCCGTGTTAGCGGGTGGGGAAGCCGTCGAGGCGGTACGAAAATTCGCAAGATGCTGGCCAATACGCCGCTGTACTTCCCCCGCACGGGGGCCATACAGGTGGGTAAGGTAGTGGTGAACGGTCTGCTCGAAAGGGGTCATAAAGGGCGTCCTATAAATCAACCTTCGACAAACGCTGCAGCTTGTGTGCCAAATCGTTACAATACCGTGTTGATACGCGTTGTATAACACAGCTACGCCCTAAGGGCAGCGATAAGGCTGCCGCTGACAATAGGCGATAAAACAGGTTATAAAATGGCGAATAACGGGCAGGGCATGGAGCCTTGTAGCGCTTTTTATTCGTACAGGCTGACACGCTGCACGCACAGCTACTAGTGCGTACTGATAATAGGTTGACTGCCATGCATTGCCCTTTTTGTGGTGCAAATGATACCCGAGTGACAGATTCCAGGCTGGTGGCGGAAGGCGACCAGGTGCGCCGCCGCCGTCAGTGTGCCAACTGCCAAGAGCGTTTTACGACTTATGAAACCGCTGAGCTGATTATGCCGCGGGTCGTAAAATCCGACGGCTCTCGCGAGAGCTTTAATGAGGCGAAACTACGCGACGGTATGCTGCGCGCGCTGGAAAAGCGCCCGGTAAGCGCTGAAGCGATTGAAGTGTCGGTAGAGCGTATTCGCCAGACGCTGCGCGCCCGTGGCGACCGTGAAGTCAACGCGCGTGAGATTGGTGAAGCGGTGATGAAAGCGCTGCGTAGCTTGGATCAAGTGGCCTATATTCGTTTCGCCTCGGTATATCGTAAATTTCAGGATTTAGACGAGTTCCGGGCGGAAATCGACCGCCTCTCCCAAGAGCCCACGGATGAGCCAGAGGGCAGTGGGACACAGCACGGAGCATCGTAATGGGTGAATTCTCCACCGCCGACTATCGCTACATGGCTCGCGCTATCCAGCTAGCCAAACGCGGGCTTTATACCACCGACCCCAACCCCAGGGTGGGGTGTGTGATGGTGCACTTTGATGGCAGCGCGGAAGGCAGCATTGTGGGCGAGGGATACCATGTGCGTGCGGGAGAACCCCATGCAGAAATTCACGCCCTAAAGGCGGCAGGCAGCGCCGCCCAGGGTGCCACCGCTTATGTCACGCTAGAGCCTTGCTCACATACCGGGCGAACAGGGCCCTGCGCGGTGGCGCTGGCGCAAGCGGGTGTTGCGCGCGTGGTGGTGGCGATGGGGGACCCTAATCCCCAGGTCAGTGGTGGCGGTATTGAGCATTTGAAAGCAGCAGGCATTCAGGTGCAGGTAGGCCTGTTGGAAGCAGATGCCCGGGCGCTGAATCCGGGCTTTATTTCCCGTATGGAGCGTCAGCGCCCCTTTGTGCGGCTGAAAATGGCGATGAGCTTGGATGGCCGTACCGCCATGGGGTCGGGGGAGTCCCAGTGGATTACCGGCCCGCAAGCGCGCACCCAAGTGCAGCGGCTGCGCGCCCGCTCAAGCGCTATTCTGAGCGGCGTGGAATCTATCATTATGGATGATTCACGCTTAACGCTGCGTGCCGACCAACTGGCACTGGATAACGCCGCCGAGATCGTGCAGCGCCAGCCGCTAAGAGTGATCTTGGATTCGCGCCTTCGCTTACCGCTTGCCGCGGCCTGCCTACGAGAGCCAGGGCGCACGCTGATTATCACCACCGATCAGCATAGCGAAGAGAAACGGCGTAAACTGGCGGCGGCGGGTGCTGAGATTCAGGTGCTTCCTGCCGAAGGCGGCCGGATTGCGCTGGCTGACATGCTGCGTTGGCTGGCAGATAATGAGCAGGTTAACGAGCTGTTGGTAGAGACCGGCGCAACGCTAGCAGGAGCGTTACTGGAGGCGAATTTAGTCGACGAGCTGCAGCTATTTGTTGCTCCTACGCTATTAGGCGGTGAAGCAAGGCCACTATTTGCACTGCCGGGAATTACCCAGATGGCCGATCAGAAACGCTTGACGATTAAAGAGTCGCGAACCGTTGGGCAAGACTGGTGGATCACCGCCACCCCTCACGCTGACTAGCGCAAGCCGTCATTGCAAGGTACCCTGACGCCCGAAATCGCATACGATGCGACCACATTTTTTGGAGATTCCATGGCGCACTCCTCTTCTGAGGGCTTATCCCCTATCGCTGAGCTGGTGGACGATATTCGCCAGGGCAAAATGGTGATTCTCATGGATGATGAGGATCGCGAGAATGAAGGTGATATCATCATGGCCGCCGAAATGGTGAAGCCTGAGCATATCAACTTCATGGCACGATACGCGTGCGGCTTGATCTGTATGCCGATGACCCGTGAGCGCTGCGAGCAGCTCAACTTGCCGCTGATGGTACGGGACAACGGCTCAGGCTTTGGCACCAAGTTCACGCTCTCTATTGAGGCAGCCGAAGGTGTCACGACCGGTATTTCAGCGGCTGACCGCGCGCGCACTGTGCAGGCAGCCGTTGCACCGAATGCCAAGCCTTCGGATATCGTTCAGCCAGGGCATATTTTCCCGCTGATGGCCGAGCCGGGCGGCGTGCTTCGCCGTGCCGGTCATACGGAGGCGGCCTGTGATTTGGCAGCGCTGGCAGGCTTTGACCCCAGCGGTGTGATTTGTGAAATTATGAACGATGACGGCAGTATGGCGCGTCGTCCGGAACTGGAAGTGTTTGCGAAGACGCATGGCATTAAGATGGGCACCATTGCCGATCTGATCCACTACCGTATTGTGAACGAGCAAACGGTGGACCATATAGAAACCTCTCAGGTGTCGACCGTTCACGGCAAGCTTGCGCTACATGTGTTCCGTGATCGCATTCAAGGTGCGCACCATTTGGCGCTGGTAAAAGGGCAGCCGACGCCGGAGCAGGCCACCACCGTACGTGTGCACCTTGCAGATACGCTGCGCGACGTGATGGGCTTAATGAAGGGTGAGCAGTGTCGGTGGGATGCCAACCGCGCTATTCATGAAATTGCCCAAGCCCAGGCCGGTGTGTTTGTACTGATTGATGATGGGCGTCCTAATCAAGATTTGAAAGACCAGCTAGATATCTTTCTGGATCGCGTACGCCAGCCGCGTACCAGCGACTCAGACGGTTCTGGCAACTACTTAACGATTGGTACTGGCTCGCAGATTCTGCGCCACTTAGGCGTTGGTAAAATGCGGCTACTCAGCTCTCCGTGGAAATTCTCAGCGCTCTCTGGGTTTGGTCTTGAAGTAGTCGAGCGCCTGGGGCCCAATGACACGGCGTATGAGCCAACTTTTCAGCAGGAATAAATTGATGCAACCCCTTTCGCAAATTGAAGGCACTTTTGTAGACGTTGATGGACGCTATGTCATCGTGGTGGGCCGCTTTAATCACCACGTGGTCGATAGCTTGGTGGAAGGTGCCGTCGATAGCCTGACACGCCACGGTGTGGATGTGGAAAATATCCATATCGTTCATGTGCCGGGCGCGTGGGAACTGCCCCTGGCCGTGAAGCGTGTACTCAATGTGATGAAGCCGGATGCGGTGATTGCCCTCGGTGCGGTCATTCGTGGCGGCACGCCACATTTTGAGTACGTGGCGGGTGGCTGCAACACGGCTATTAACCATCTCCAACTTGAGTTTGATACGCCCGTAGCCAATGGCGTATTAACCGTTGAGTCTATTGAGCAAGCCATTGAGCGTGCAGGCACCAAAGCCGGTAATAAAGGCACCGAAGCGGCGATGGCCGCGATGGAAATGGTGTCTCTACTGCGCGCGCTGCCGGTAGGAGACTCTCAATGAGCGAGCGTCGTGAGCGCAAGCCCTCTGCGGCACAGCAGGGGCGTCACGCCGCAAGGGAGTTAGCGGTACAGGGGCTTTACCAGTGGCAGATGACCGGTAAGTCCATTACCACGATTGAAGCTGAGTTTCGTAGCCAAGTGGCTGACGATGACTTAGAAGATCATGAGAACTGGGTAAAGGTCATGGAAATCGCGGACAAAGCGCTGTTCCATGAGCTACTGCATAACACGGTGCGTTTCAAAACCGAGCTGGACCGTGAAATTGCCCCATTGCTTGATCGCCGTTTGGAAGATTTGGACGCGGTGGAGCTGGCGATTCTTCGTCTCGGCGCTTACGAGCTTTCCCGGCGAATGGAAGTGCCTTACCGCGTAGTGATTAACGAAGGCGTTGAGCTGGCAAAATCATTTGGCGCCACCGACGGCCATAAATACGTGAATGGCATTCTCGATAAGCTGGCAAACCGCTTACGAAGTGCCGAAGTCAGCGCCCGCCGCTTGTAAGCGGGCCGCCTGATCAAGCGTTTAAGGGGCCTTTGTGCTTGCCGAATTCGATCTGATTCGACGTTACTTTATGTCGCCGCAGGAGGCACAAGCGACAGATGGCGTTGCCCTAGGATGCGGCGATGACGCCACTCTATTGGTACCCCAGGCGGGGCAGCAGCTGGCGGTGAGTGTTGATACATCCGTCGTCGATGTTCACTTTCCCCACGATGCCCCCGCCTATGCGATAGGACACCGAGCGTTAGCCGTGGCACTCAGCGACTTAGCCGCGATGGGGGCTAAGTCGCGCTGGTGCTTGATGGCTATCACCTTGGATCAGCGCGCCTTTAAAGATGACACTGCCGCTGAGCAGTGGCTTGCCGATTATGCCAGCGGTTTTCACACGCTTTGCCAGCAGCACGCGACGACACTCGCTGGAGGCGATGTTACCTCTGGCGCGCTCAGCATTAGCGTCACCGTGATGGGCGAAGTGCCTACTGGCACGGCTATAACGCGTTCGGGCGCGCAGGTGGGCGATGTGGTGGCCGTGACCGGTGCATTAGGTGGCGGTGCTGGCGGGCTAGCGTTGTGGCAACAGGGTGAACGCGACCTGAAACACCCGTTGCTACAGCGCTATCTCTTGCCTCAGCCCCGACTAAAGGCCGGCATTGCGCTACGCGGGCTGGCCACAGCGGCGATGGATATCTCCGATGGCCTGCTAGCGGATCTGGCGCATCTGCGGGAAGCGTCCCAGGTAGGTGTCGCTTTGCAGCCCGACTCGCTACCCCTAGCCGAAGGATTAGCCGAAGTGCTGGGCAGCGAAGCGGCCTTAACCGCAGCGCTATCTGGCGGTGATGACTACGAACTGCTGGTGACACTACCTCCCTCCAAGGTTGCTCAAGCGCAAATGCAGCTGGCCGAGTTAGGCCTTTCGCTTAGCATTATTGGCCGCTGCACCGAAGCGCTTGGGGTGACGGGAGTGCCTGTAGAAGGGGCGACTGGCTGGCAGCATTTTCGTGGGGGTGCCCAATGAATCGAGCACCGGCGAGCGTCTGGCGGCGCCCCACCCACTTTTTTGCTTTTGGCCTCGGCAGTGGCACGGTGCCTTGGGCACCGGGTACCTTTGGTACTCTGGCTGCGATTCCTTTCTACTGGATGATGGCCGACCTGACGCTAGGCTGGTACCTAGGCATTGTGCTGGCAGCCTTTGTGGTTGGTGTATGGCTGTGCGATAAAACGTCTCATGACCTGGGGGTGCATGATCACTCAGGGATCGTATGGGATGAGTTTGTTGGTTACTGGATTACCATGGCAGCGGTTCCTTTCTCCTGGGAGGCAGCGCTGTGGGGGTTTGTGGTATTTCGCATCTTCGATGTCTTTAAGCCATGGCCCATTCGCTGGGCTGACCGCCGAGTAGCTGGTGGCTTTGGCATTATGATTGATGATGTGATGGCAGGGGTCTACGCCTGGAGTACTATGCACCTTTGGTTTTGGCTGCATTAAGTTAAGCCTGCGCATCAACTGCTATGCTTACTGTGTTGCACGCCTACTGCTTGTATGGAGCGAAGCCTTCTTGGGGAGGCTATTCAAGGAGATAGCATGCGCAAGGAACGTTTGATCGTGCCTATCCTCGCGGCCGTGGCCGTGATCTGGATGGTCGCGCAACTGCTATCCAGCGTTCTTTTTGAACGTAGCCTACGCCAAGCGCTGGAAGATCTGGAGGCGCGGGGCGAGTGGCGTGTCAGTCGAATTGAGAACCACCAGGGGTGGCTAACCTCCCGTGGAGGGCTGGTTCTTTCTCCTCTTTTAGGTCGGCCTTGGCGTTTGGAACTGACCTACCGGGCCCGTCATGGTGTGCTCAGCACGGATGTTGAAGGCACCCTATTGCCGCGCTTGGATAGTGTATTGCAGAAAGCGGTGGGTGAGGTCTCGGCGCCTTCGGTGCCACGCTGGCAAGGCCGCTATCAAACGTTGAGTGGGCACACCGAGCTGCGTCTGGCCCTGGCGCCCTTTGTGATTCAGCAGAGCGGGCGTGAGCTGGCGGTTCGTGGTGCTCGCGTTCGGCTAGAGGGGCTGTTTGGTGACTGGCGTTTGCGCGGGTTGCTGGAACAGCTCACGCTGACCGATGGCCTTGCCCAACTCACGCTGGGGCCAACCCAGCTAGAAAGCCGTTATACCTATATTGAAGATGCCTACCATTTTGCTCAGCGCGACCATCTGCATATTGAAAGTTTAGCGCTGCGCTATCCCGCTTACGATATTCATGTCACACCCTTAGATGTGCATAGCCATATGGAGCTGGATGAGAGTGAGCTGCGCTTGAAGGGCGAGCTGATTATTGGCGATGTGCGTGTGCCTAGCGAAGCACCTGATACCTCGCTGTTAAGCGGCCGTATAGAAGCGGAGCTTTCCCGGCTAAACGGAGATGCAGTGCGGGCAACCATTCGTCGGCTGCGTCAGGAGGCTGCTTGGGGCGATGCTAGCCTGCCTATGGCAGAAGGCTTATTGTCACGCTTAGAGCCAAATTTGCTCCAGGTACTCAGTAATTCTCCGCGCTTAGATGTTACCACTATTGATATTGATAGCCCGTTGCTTGGCTTGCAGGTGGATGCCGAGGGGGCTCTGTTTTTTGATGCGCGCCGCCTGGATGAGTTAAGTATCACGGCTCTTGGTAAATCCGATGAACGTGCTCGCTGGCTAGAGCGCATCGACGGCGATTTTATTTGGCATGATGCCCCAACGGTTGCCGCCCTTTGGTTGGGCTTGCCTTTAGGCACGCGGGAGCTGCAGTTTGATGTGATTCGAGGAGTCTGGCGTGTGAATGGCCGCCCTATGCCGACGCTTTGGCCATGAATGCTTTCATAACCATTGGCTAAATTGCCTTGAGGGTTGAAGTTTTCCCTGTGTGCCCACATTCCTTTAGCAATGCTGAGTGGCCCAAGCCACTAGTGACTGTTGATGGGAGGGCGCATGAGCGACCAGGATTACGATCGAGAACACGAACATCAAGACTGGCTTACTGAGAGTGAGTCGCACGATTCTCAAGAAGATAACCCCAAAAGCAACGGTTACCGCTCTGATGGGGAGCGGGTAAATTCGCTATTGCCTGCCAGTGAGATGCTGCCCGAGCGCATCTACCTGCTACCGATTCATAACCGTCCTTTCTTTCCTGCCCAGGTTCAGCCGCTGGTCATTAACCGCGAGCGCTGGGAAGAGACCATGCGCCGGGTCAATAACACGCCACACCACACTATCGGCGTTGCGTTTGTTGGGGAGCATGGCGTTGAGTCGCTGGATCATGAAGTCTTCCCCGAGATTGGCACCGCAGTGAAGGTGCATAAGCTCAAAGGCGAAGATCAACAGATTCAGTTCATTGCTCAGGGGTTGCAGCGTTTTAAAATCCAGCGCTGGCTCTCCAAAGAGCCGCCTTACTTGGTGGAAGTGACTTACCCGAAAGAGCCGGTCAATGCCGAAGATGAAGAGACCCGTGCCTATGCCATGGCGATCATCAACGGCATTAAAGAGCTGCTGCCCATTAACCCGCTCTACGGGGAGGAGCTAAAACACTACCTTAACCGTTTTAGCCCCCATCAGCCCGGCCCGCTGACCGACTTTGCCGCCGCGATTACCTCGGCCAAAGGCCCAGAGCTGCAAGACGTGCTGGCAACGCTACCCGTTGCCGAGAGGATGCAAAAAGTGCTGCCGCTGCTGCGTAAAGAGATCGATGTCGCCCAGTTGCAAAGCGAAATCAGCGAGCAGGTCAATGCCCAGATGCAGGAGCGTCAGCGGGAATTTTTCCTACGCGAACAGCTGAAGGTGATTCAGCGTGAGCTGGGCATCTCTAAAGATGACCGCGAAAACGACGTGGATACTTTCCGAAACCGGCTGGAATCCTTGGTGGTGCCAGAGCGAGTTCAGGCACGTATCGATGAGGAACTGAATAAACTCAGCGTGCTGGAAACGGGCTCGCCGGAGTATGGCACCACCCGCAACTATCTGGACTGGTTAACCTCGCTGCCTTGGGGAGTAACCAGCCAGGATAAGCTGGATCTTGCCCATGCTCGAGAAGTCCTCGACCGCGACCACGATGGCCTAAAAGACGTGAAAGAGCGGATTGTCGAGTTCCTTGCCGAGGGCACCTTTAAAGGCGATGTAGGCGGCTCGATTGTGCTGCTGGTTGGCCCGCCAGGGGTGGGTAAAACCTCCATTGGCCGCTCTATTGCCGAAGCGCTGGGACGTAAGTTTTATCGTTTCTCGGTGGGCGGTATGCGGGATGAGGCTGAAATCAAAGGCCATCGACGCACCTATGTAGGCGCAATGCCCGGTAAGCTCGTTCAGGCGTTCAAAGAGGTTGAGGTAGAAAACCCGGTCATCATGCTGGATGAAATTGATAAGCTGGGTCAATCTTTCCAGGGTGACCCCGCCTCGGCGCTGCTGGAAGTGCTTGACCCCGAGCAGAACGTTGACTTCCTCGACCACTATCTCGACGTGCGGATGGATCTTTCCAAGGTGCTCTTCGTGTGCACCGCTAACACGCTGGATAGCATCCCCGGGCCGTTGCTCGACCGTATGGAGCAGATTCGCCTGTCGGGCTATATCGCTGAAGAGAAGCTGCAGATCGCCAAGCATCACCTCTGGCCCAAGCTGCTTAAGCGCGACAACTTGTCGAAGAGGCGCATTAACTTGAGCGATGCGGCGCTGAAGCAGGTGATTGACGGCTATGCCCGTGAAGCAGGCGTACGTCAGTTAGAAAAACAGCTGCACCGCATTGTGCGCAAAGCCGCGGTGAAACTGCTGGAAGAAGATGTTGAAACCGTCAAGGTCTCGGTCAAGAACCTGGAAGAGTTCCTGGGCGCACCGCTTTTCCGTAAAGAGAAAGTCCTGAAAGGCGAAGGAGTCGTCACAGGGCTTGCCTGGACATCCATGGGCGGTGCCACGCTGCCCATTGAGGCAGGCAAGGTGCATTCGCTAGATCGCGGCTTCAAGCTAACCGGCAAGCTGGGCGATGTGATGAAAGAGTCGGCCAATATTGCCTACAGCTACACCTTGGGGCATTTGGCGGAGTACGGTGCGGATGCAGATTTCTTTGACTCTGCCTTTGTTCACCTCCACGTGCCTGAAGGAGCCACGCCGAAGGATGGCCCCTCTGCCGGGGTAACCATGACCACCGCGCTACTGTCGTTGGCTAAACATCAAGCCATCACTCGCCCGTTGGCGATGACCGGTGAGTTAACCCTCACCGGCCAGGTGCTACCGGTAGGCGGTATCCGCGAAAAAGTGATTGCCGCACGGCGCAGCGATATCTTTGAGGTCATCTTGCCTGAGGCAAATCGCCGTGATTACGAGGAGCTACCGGATTACCTAAAAGAGGGGATGACGGTGCACTTTGCTAATCGCTACCGGGATGTTGCTAATGTGGTCTTCAAGTAGCTGGCCAGCATGATGGGCTTACACAAGCAATAAAATCATTAAAAGCGCCGCTCTGAAGAGAGCGGCGCTTTTTTACATCTGTTTACTGGTTAAGTGCCCCGCTAATTCTGGATAATAAAGAAAAATCAAATTATTAAAAAATGCCCCTGGGGAGCTTCTATGCGCAACAACCAGCCCGTTACCCAACGCGAATATGTGCTTGATGAAGAGACCGTGCTTATTTCACGCTCTGATTTAAAAGGTAATGTGACCTATGCCAACGCAGCCTTTGTGGAAGTCAGCGGCTATTCAAGGGATGAACTGCTTGGCGCGCCGCATAATTTAATTCGCCACCCCGATATGCCCGAAGCCGCTTATGCCGATTTTTGGAAAATCATTCAGGCAGGTGGCACTTGGCAGGGAACGGTTAAAAATCGCCGTAAAAATGGTGATCACTACTGGGTCAATGCCACAGTGGCACCTTTGAGAGATGGCGACCGCATTGTTGGCTACACCTCTTTACGCCGCAAAGCCTCGGATAAACAGATCGCCTTGGCAGACCGAGTGTATGCGGAGATACGCGAAAAGGGTAAATCCCGCCGCTATGCTCTCCACCAAGGGGCGTTAACGCGCCGAGGCCTTGGCGGTATTGTGGCGCGCTTTCAGTTCACAAGCTTAAAAGCCAAGTTAACCGGCATGGTTGTCGTTGCAGTGGTCCTGCTGGGTTTATCGGGCGGGTTAGGGCTGTATGGCTTAAATGCTTCTGGAGAGCGGCTTGAAACTCTCAACCGCGCAGGTCTTGAGGCAGTAGCTGACCTGCAGTTAATCGAGCGTCACATTGGTTTGGGCGTTGAGCAGTTGGAGCCTGCGGTAAGAAACCCACGTCGAGTGGATATGGACGCAGTGTCTGCCAGTCTCACCAGCAGCACGCAGACCGCTCAGCAGCTGTGGGAAGAGTACCGCCAAACCAGTAGTGCACCCGAAGAGAGTGTAGAAGCGTTTAATGCTGCCTTTAGCACTTGGCGTGATGGTGTTGCTAGCGCCATTGAAGCCGTTGGGCAAGCCAATGGGTTTGCGGCATTTGAATCGCTCAATAGCGTAGTGCTGCCCGCGACTACCGAGATTCGCGAGCTAAATAGCCAGTTGGTCGACTACGAGCGTGCTGGCGCGGTCAATTTGATGTCAGATGCTCGCCAGGGTCGCCAGCAGATGTTTATTGCGCAGTTGGTGCTGATGCTGATTGGCCTGTGTGTGCTGGTCGCCCTCAGCGTATTTATCTTGAAATCTGTCTTCCGCAGCTTAGCGGGGGCACGCTATATGACGTTCCAAATTGCGGCGGGTAACTTAGCGGCACGGGAGCGCCGTCAAAGTAATGATGAGCTAGGCGAGCTGCTCTATTCGCTGGATACCATGCGCTTTAGTCTCTCTAGCATCGTTGGTGATGTGGAAAACCGCGTGTCGGTCGTCACCCCCGCCATTCAGCAAATTGCCACCGAAAACGAGGAGCTGGCGACGCGAACCGAACAACAAGCGTCATCGCTGCAACAAACGGCTTCCAGCATGGAAGAGATGACCTCAACCGTTCAGCAAAATAACGATAATGCTCGCCAAGCCACAGAGCTTGCCCAACAAAATGCTATCAGTACGCGAGCTACTCGTCAGCAGATGGAGCAGTTGGTTGAACGTATGCAGCGCATCGCCAAAAGTGCCGAAAAGATGACTGAAATGATAGGGGTTATCGATAGCATTGCCTTCCAAACCAATATTTTGGCACTCAATGCCTCGGTAGAAGCCGCGCGAGCCGGTGAGCACGGGCGCGGGTTTGCGGTGGTTGCCAGCGAGGTGCGGGTGCTGGCAAGCCGCAGTGCCGATGCATCTCAGGAAATTCGCAAGATGATCGACAGCACGACACAGGAAGTGCAAGGGGGGCGTAGTGCGGTGGAGCAAGCAGAAAGTGCCATCGAAAACGTCGTGGAACAGGTAAGCCGTGTGAGTGAGTTAATGGCCTCCATTAGTACCGCTTCCAGCGAGCAGAGTAGCGGTATTAGGCAGATTAATGCGGCGATTGCGGAAATGGATAGCGTGACTCAGCAAAACGCCTCCAAAGTGCAGTCTATCGCCGCGTCAGCAGACAACCTTGCCCTGGAAGCCTTTGAACTGGCTAACGTGGTTGATGCTTTCCGCTTGGAGGGAGCGCAAGCAGAGAGCATTAGTGCTGCCCGTGAGAAGCTTAGCAGCGTTCAAAAGGCGGCCAAGCAAGCAGCGCCTCGCCTGTCGAGCAGCAAATCTTCCAAGCAGCAGGCCAGTAGGCAGAGCACCAGCACGAGTGCTGATGAGTGGGATGAGTTTTAACCGCTAACCCCCGTTGGTTGCCCTCTACATCTAGTCTCAGCGGTGCGCTCATGCCACAATCTAAGGCCGCTGGATTCAACTGCCTGCCGCCATGTATGCGGCAGGCCATGATAAAGATGTAGAGGACACCATGCCCGAGTATCGCTCCCGTACCACCACCGCTGGCCGCAATATGGCTGGCGCCCGTGCCCTTTGGCGTGCCACCGGTATGAAAGATGACGACTTTCATAAGCCGATTATTGCGGTCGCCAATTCCTTCACCCAGTTTGTACCCGGTCATGTGCATCTAAAAGACATGGGCCAACTGGTGGCGCGTGAGATTGAAAAAGCGGGCGGCGTAGCCAAAGAGTTCAACACCATCGCCGTGGACGATGGCATCGCCATGGGTCATGACGGCATGCTCTATTCGCTGCCGAGCCGCGATATCATTGCTGACAGCGTCGAGTACATGTGTAACGCCCACTGCGCCGATGCACTGGTGTGCATCTCCAACTGCGACAAAATCACCCCAGGAATGCTGATGGCCGCGATGCGCCTCAATATTCCGGTGATCTTTGTATCAGGCGGCCCGATGGAAGCCGGTAAGACCAAACTCCTGGATCACGGCCTCGACCTCGTCGATGCCATGGTCATGGCGGCCGACGACAGTGTCGATGACGAAACCCTGGCCGAAGTCGAGCGCAGTGCGTGCCCTACCTGCGGAAGCTGCTCGGGTATGTTCACCGCCAACTCTATGAACTGTCTCACCGAAGCATTGGGGTTGGCCTTGCCGGGTAACGGCACCGTCCTGGCGACCCACGCCGATCGTCGCCGTCTGTTCGAAAATGCCGGTCACCGTATTGTCGAGCTGGCCAAACGCTATTACGAGGGCGAAGAGGCGCACCTGCTCCCCCGCGCGATTGGTAGCAAAGCCGCTTTCAAGAACGCCATGACGCTGGATATCGCCATGGGCGGCTCGACCAACACCATTCTTCACCTGCTGGCCGCCGCCCAAGAAGCGGAAGTTGACTTCACCATGGCGGATATCGACCGTCTCTCTCGTGAAGTGCCGCAGCTGTGTAAAGTGGCTCCTAATACCCAGAAGTACCATATCGAAGATGTACACCGCGCCGGCGGCATTATGGCCATCTTGGGTGAGCTGGACCGGGCAGGCGTACTCGATACCTCGGTGCCGACTGTCTATGGCGATAGCCTGAAGGCCGCTCTGGAAGAGTGGGATATCATGCGCTCGCCTAGCTCAGAAGTGGTTGAGTTCTTTAAGGCTGGCCCTGGCGGTGTACCGACTCAAACCGCTTTCTCCCAAAGCGCCCGCTGGCCAAGCCTGGATGGCGACCGCGCCACCGGCTGTATACGCGATTTGGAGCACGCGTTCTCCCGCGAGGGCGGCCTGGCCGTGCTTTACGGCAATATCGCGCTGGATGGCTGCGTGGTGAAAACCGCAGGGGTTGATGACTCCATTTTGGTATTTGAAGGCAAAGCCCACGTGGTGGAGTCTCAAGACCAAGCGGTGGCCGACGTGTTAGATGGCAAAGTAAAAGAGGGCGATGTGGTCGTCATCCGCTACGAAGGCCCCAAAGGCGGCCCCGGCATGCAAGAGATGCTGTACCCGACCTCTTATCTGAAATCGAAAGGGTTGGGCAAGGCCTGTGCGCTGCTCACCGATGGTCGCTTCTCCGGTGGTACATCGGGCCTATCGATTGGTCATGTTTCTCCGGAAGCGGCAGCAGGGGGCGCGATTGGTTTGGTCGAGCAGGGCGACACCATCTTGATCGATATCCCCAACCGCTCCATCAACGTGCAACTCAGCGATGCCGAGCTGGCTAAACGCCGTGAAGCCATGGATGCCAAAGGCAAAGATGCCTGGAAGCCGGTCGAGCAGCGCCCGCGTAAGGTTACCCCTGCGCTCAAAGCCTATGCGCTACTCGCCACCTCCGCCGATAAAGGCGCGGTGCGCGACCTCTCTAAGCTAGATTAATCTCTCCATCAAACAGCCCGTCTCGTGCGGGCTGTTTTTTTGCCAACCTGAACCGTCACATCGACTAAGGATTGTAATGAAGGCGATCATCAACGTTGGCCTTGTTGGCTATGGTTTCGCAAGCAAGACGTTTCACGCCCCGCTGATTCAAGCGACCGCAGGGCTGGATTTAGTGGCTGTCTCTTCCAGTGATGCGGCCAAAGTGAAGGCGGACCTGCCTAACGTGGAAATAGAGAGCCAAGCGCTGGCGCTATGTAAGCGCCCAGACCTTGATCTCATTGTGATTCCCACGCCAAACGATACCCACTTCCCCTTAGCCAAAGCGGCGCTCGCGGCGGGTAAGCATGTGGTGGTGGATAAGCCCTTTACCGTTACGCTCTCAGAAGCAAAGCAGTTAAAAGCGCTGGCGTTGGATAAAGAGCGGATGATTTCGGTATTTCATAACCGCCGCTGGGATAGTGACTTCCTGACCATTCAAGCGCTCTTAAAGAAAGGCACGCTAGGGCGCATGACCGGCTTTGAGTCGCGCTTTGATCGCTTTCGCCCTGAAGTGCGTGACCGCTGGCGGGAAAAAGCCACCCCAGGGGGCGGTATTTGGTACGACCTAGGCCCGCACCTGCTAGATCAGGCCTGCGAGCTATTCGGCACGCCCAACGCCATTTTGCTAGAGCTAGGCGTACGCCGTGACGGCGCCAAAGCCGATGACGACTTCCTCGCCTTGCTGGAGTACGAGGGTTTCCGAGTGAGCTTGAGTGCCGGTACGCTGGTGGCAGAACCCACGCCGCGCTACCGCATCCATGGCACCAAAGGCAGCTATATCAAGTACGGCTTAGACCCGCAGGAAGATCGTTTGAAAGCCGGGGAAACGCCGTCTTCAGCCTGGGGAGAAGATAGCCCTGGAACGCTGACCCTGCGCGAGGGAGAGGGTGAAGACGCACCGCTTGTCCGTCACGACCACCCCACATTGCCCGGCGACTATCTCGCCTATTACCAAGGGGTAAGCGCGGCGATTCGTGATAAAGCGCCGCTTCCCGTGGATATCGATGACGCCTTGCGTTGCATGGCGCTCCTCGAAGCTGGCCTAGACAGCCACCGCCAACGCCGCTGGATCCCGTTAAAACACCACCTATAGCAACTCAGCAGTGGAACTTTGTAGGCGGTTACGCCGCTAATGACTGATGTGGGAGGCCAATTTTATTGGGCGATTTTCTGAGTCGGCTGAGAGCTTGAATCGTCGCGGGCTGAAGCCCCTCCCACAACATTGTCAAGGGCGTGTGCTAGAGCAAATCCATCCCGCCACGGCGCTTCTCTTCGCGTAGTTTATCCCGCGCAATATAGAGCGCGGCGATGGCGCGGGCTTCGTGGAAGTCTTCGCGCAAGAGTAGTGCAGGAAGTTCTTCAATAGCATGGGTTTCTACAATCAGCGGTTCGGGCTCGTCACCCGGTAAGCGTTTGGGGTAGAGGTCCGTTGCCATCAACACCTGCATGCGGTGGCGCATGTAGTTGGGCGCTAGCGAAAGCTCCACTAAGGGTTCCATGCGGTGCGCGCCGAAGCCGCACTCTTCCATCAGCTCGCGGTTGGCGGCGGTGACTATGTCTTCGCCGGGGTCGACCAAGCCTTTGGGAAGCGTCAGCACATAATCTTCGAACCCCGCAGCATACTCCCGAATGAGCAGCACATGGTCCGGGTCGGGCATGGCAATAATCATCACCGCACCGCGATCAGCCCCCGTCAAACGCTCAAACTGTCGCTCTTCCCCATTAGAGAAGCGCAAATCCAGTGACTCAATTTGAAATAGACGGCTTTGGGCGACGCGCTGGCGGCCTAAGATTTGCGGCTTGCGCGGATAGCCGGTTAGCGTATCGCCTGTTGTTGTGTCGTCGCGTGACATCATGCCTCCGTGGCTGCAAAAAACGGGTTACGCTACAATAGCACGCTTACTCTTTAAGACTGGAGCGGCAATGATTGATTGGCGCGAGATCGATACCGTCCTACTCGACATGGACGGCACGCTGCTAGACCTTCACTTCGACAGCCACTTTTGGCTTGAGCACCTGCCGCGGCGCTACGTAGAGCTGCACCAGCTAGACCAAGCCAGTCAGGATGCGCTCAAAGCACGCATTATGGGTGAGCAGGGCACACTGAACTGGTACAGCCTTGCCTACTGGAGCCGCGAGCTGAACGTGGATATCGTTGCCCTCAAGCGCGAAGTGCAGCACTTGATTGGGCTACGCAGCGATGCTTTGGACTTCCTGACATGGCTCAAGCAAGCTCACCCCCGAGTGGTACTTGCTACGAATGCCGACCGCGCAAGTCTCGCATTAAAACTCCCGCTCACGGGGTTGGAAAACTACCTAGACGCCATCATCTCATCAGAAGACGTGGGGGCTGCGAAAGAGGAGCAAGCCTTCTGGTTTGCACTTCAAGAACGCGAGCCATTCGACCCCGCACGCACCCTGTTTATTGATGATAATGCCCGGGTGCTAGAGAGCGCTCGCGAGTTTGGCATCAAGCATCTGTTAGGTATTAAGCAGCCTGACAGCCAACGCCCAGAGAAAGAGCTACAGGAATTTATTGCCCTTGACCGATTTGCCCAGCTGCTACCCGCAGAGTTGCCAGGGCAGCGCTCACACATCTGAGTTCACACACATTAGGAGAGCGTGAATGAGTGACAGCGTTCGCTTGGATAAGTGGCTATGGGCAGCGCGGTTTTTTAAAACCCGTGCTCTGGCCAAAAAAGCCATTGAAGGCGGCAAAGTCCATTACGACGGAGCTCGTGTAAAAACCAGTAAGAACGTTGAGCTGGGTGCGCTGATCCGTGTGCCGCAAGGCTGGGATATCTTCGAGGTGGAAGTGACCGCGCTATCCGACCAGCGTCGAGGCGCACCGGAAGCGCGTAAGCTCTATGCGGAAACCGAAGATAGCGCTAAACGTCGTGCCAAAGAGGCCGAAGCGCGCCGCTTAACCAACGAAGCCATGCAGCACCCGCTTAAACGCCCTGATAAAAAACAGCGGCGCGATATCCAGCGCTTCCAGCGCCAGCAAGGGGAGTAAGCAGCCGCTTACCCTGCTGTGCTCTCCTATTACTTCTCCTCCTACTTCTCCTCCCATGGTCTTTTTATGTCTGATCAAATTCAACGCTTTTTGTTTGACCAAACTAACGTGCGTGGCGAGATCGTTACGCTCAGCACGGCTTACCACGAAGTGCTCGACCGCCACGCCTACCCACCCGCAGTTAACCAACTGCTGGGTGAGTTGCTAGCGGCGGTCGCCCTATTGACCGATACCGTTAAGCTGGATGGTACGCTCAGTATCGAAGTGCGGGGCCAGGGAGTGCTCGCCCTGTTAATGGCAGAGTCCAACCCCGGCGGCGAGCTGCGGGCCATTGCACGTATTGCCGAAGACGCCGCACTGCCCAGCGAACACGCTAGCTTCCGCGAGCTGGTAGGGGACGGCCAAATCGTGATTACCCTAGACCCTAAAGAGGGGCATCGCTATCAGGGCATCGTCGGGCTGGATCACGATACTCTGGGCGGCTGTCTGGAAGCCTACTTCGGCCAGTCGGAGCAGCTGCCCACGCGGCTTTGGCTAGCTGCTGACGGCGAACGGGCAGGAGGGCTGCTTCTCCAGCGCTTACCGGATGCGTCGCAAAACCAGGATGTAGACGCCTGGGAGCGCAGCGTTCACCTAGCCGATACTATCAAGCAAGAAGAGCTGCTGGGCTTAGAGCAGCGAGAAGTGCTGTATCGCCTCTATCATGAAGAGACCGTGCGGGTCTTCGACCCCAAAGCGCTGAGCTTTGGATGCACCTGCTCGCGGGAGCGCATGAGTTATGCGCTCTACACCCTTGGCAAGGATGAACTTCGGGATATTTTGCGCGAACAGGGCGCGATTGATACCCAATGTCACTTTTGTCATACGAAATATCACTACACCGCAGCGGATATTGAAACTTTGTTGGAGGACCCAGGCGCGCCACCGCCGGTGATTCACTAATTGTGTAGTCGGCACCTGACGAGGGTGCGTTTGGGGCGGGATGCTGCACCCCGCGCACCGCACCGTTTGATGGCGAAAAGCCAAACAGGTGTTTGAAAATATACTGCGCTGCAACACAAAATGTAGTGTCATTGTAGTAGTTTAACTACAAGATATTTGGTAAAAGCCCCCGTTTCCCGGGGGCTTTCTTTTTGCCATAATGCGCCAAACTTCAGCGCACCTAGCCTGCTGTGACCGCAATGCCACAGGCTAGGATGATTCTCAAGGCGTCGGTGACGCCCGGTAAATTAGAGACCCAGGAATCGACATGACCACGACTCAAGCCGCTCCCCAAGCCCACGTTAATCTCAGCAGCGCCGAACTGATCGAGCGCGCAGTGGCCCGTGGTGAAGGTCGCCTCGCGGCGAACGGAGCCCTGGTAGTCAACACCGGCGTACGCACCGGGCGTTCACCGAAAGACCGTTTTATCGTCGATGAGCCCTCCACCCGTGACAGCATTGATTGGGGCAGCGTTAACCGCCCCTTCGACGCTGAAAAATTCTCAGCTCTTTGGGCGCGGGTTGAAGATCACCTGAGTAACGGCGAGCACTTCATTTCTGAGCTGCACGTGGGCAGCGACGCCACTCACTACCTGCCGGTACGCGTGACCACTGAAACCGCTTGGCAGAACCTATTTGGTCGCACCATGTTTGTACGTCCTCAGGCCTACAACCAAGCCGCCAAAGAAGAGTGGACCATTCTTAACGCCGCAGGCTTCGAGTGTGACCCGAACCGCGACGGCACCAACTCCGATGGCTGCGTCATCATCAACTTTGCCGAGCGTAAAGTGCTGATCGCTGGCATGCGCTACGCCGGCGAAATGAAGAAAGCCATGTTCTCTGTGCAGAACTTCCTGCTGCCCGCTTCCGACGTGCTGCCGATGCACTGCTCGGCTAACGTGGGCGAAGATGGTGAAACCTGCCTGTTCTTCGGCCTCTCTGGCACCGGCAAAACCACGTTGTCTGCTGACCAAGCGCGCTTCCTAATCGGTGATGACGAACACGCTTGGGGCGACGGCATTGTCTTCAATATGGAAGGCGGCTGCTACGCCAAGTGCATCGACCTTTCTGAGAAGAACGAGCCGGTCATCTGGAACGCGATCAAGTTTGGCACCGTGCTGGAAAACGTCGTACTCGACGACCGTCGCGAGCCGGATTACGCCGACGACAGCCTGACTCAGAACTCTCGTGCTGCCTACCCGCTGGAGCACGTTGAGAAGCGCGTTGCAGAAAACCTGGCAGGCGAGCCGAATGCCATCGTCTTCCTGACCTGCGATATGTCGGGTGTTCTGCCGCCGGTCTCCGTGCTGTCCAAAGAAGCGGCGGCTTACCACTTCCTGTCAGGCTACACAGCGAAAGTCGGCTCCACCGAAATGGGTTCTTCCGAAGGCTTGGCGGCGACGTTCTCTACGTGTTTCGGCGCTCCATTTTTCCCGCGTCCGGCCCGTGAGTACGCCGACCTTCTGATCAAGCGCGTTGAGAAGAAAGACGCCCAGGTTTACTTGGTCAACACTGGCTGGACCGGCGGTGCTTACGGTGAAGGCGGTTCACGCTTCTCCATTCCGACCACTCGCGCCATCATCAGCGCGATTCAGTCTGGCATTCTGCGCGATGTAGAAACCAAGCACATTGAAGGCTTAAACCTGGAGGTGCCGGTAGCCGTACCGGGCGTAGACTCCAGCCTGCTCGACCCTCGCGAGACCTGGGCAGACCGCGACGCTTATGACCGCCACCTGCAAGAGCTGGCCACTAAATTCGTTGAGAACTTCAAGAAGTTTGAAGGCGTTAACGAAGCCATCATCAAAGCAGGCCCGCAGTTGACATAATTTTTACACCCAAGTGTAAATTGTCGAACGTACGGACAACTAAGTAATCAGAAAGGGACAGTGCCACGGCACTGTCCCTTTTTCATCAATGTTGCGCGTGAAACCCCGTCCTTTTAGGGCGGGGAGGGATAGCGCGGCGGCGTCAGCCGCCCCTGTTCCCGCTCCTCCGTTTTAAGTTGGTTGCTATCTTCACACAAATAAGACTAAAGTGTGAACTATGACGAAACGCGCTTATAAATATCGGTTTTACCCAACCCCCGAACAGGCTGAGCTGCTGGCTCAGACTTTCGGCTGCGTGCGTTTTGTCTATAACTCGATACTACGCTGGCGTACCGATGCCTTTTATCAGCGCCAGGAAAAAGTCGGTTATGTCGGCGCTAACGCCCGACTGACCGAACTCAAGAAAGACCCCGAGTTGGCATTTTTGAGCGAAGTCAGCTCGGTGCCGTTGCAGCAATGCCTTCGCCACCAGCAAACCGCCTTCAAAAACTTCTTTGAGGGCCGCGCTAAGTACCCGGTATTCAAGAGCAAGCGGCACCGCCAGTCGGCGGAGTTCACCCGCTCGGCCTTCAAATACCGGGACGGCAAGCTGTATCTGGCCAAGAGCAAAACCCCGCTGAACATTCGCTGGAGCCGTGAACTGCCCGGCGAACCCAGCACCGTCACGGTTTCCAAGGACTCGGCAGGCCGCTACTTTGTGAGCTGTCTGTGCGAGTTCGAACCCAGCAAGTTGCCGGTTACCTCCAACATGACCGGCATTGATCTGGGCCTGAAAGACCTGTTTATCACCGACCAGGGTGAACGGGTCGGCAATCCCCGCCATACCGCGAAATACGCCGCCAGGCTGGCCAAGGCACAACGACGACTGAGCAAGAAAAAGCTCGGCTCGGCCAACCGTGCCAAGGCCCGGCAGAAGGTGGCGAAACTTCACGCCAAAATCTCCGATTGCCGACAGGACAATTTGCACAAATTGTCCCGCAGATTGATTAACGAGAACCAAGTGATCTGTGTCGAATCCCTGAAAGTGAAAAACATGATCCGCAACCCCACGCTGAGTAAAGCGATTGCCGATGCCGGATGGGGTGAGTTCGTGCGCCAGTTGGCGTACAAGGCAGAATGGGGCGGACGCTCACTGGTCGCCATTGACCAGTGGTTCCCCAGCTCCAAACGCTGTTCGGGTTGTGGGCACACATTGTCGTCGCTGCCGTTGACGGTCAGGAAATGGAACTGCCCCGAATGTGGCGCAAACCATGACCGCGACCACAACGCCGCAACCAACATTAAAGCCGCCGGGCTGGCGGTGTTAGCCCTTGGAGAGAATGTAAGCGGCATGGCGTCAGTCTCCATGTCCTGTTCTCGGTGAATTGGGAATCTCCTTCCTTTAGGGAGGGGAGCAGTCAAATCTGCTTGTTTCTCTTTACTATCCAACCGTTGTCGATGGGAGTTATGCCAATGAAACGTCGTCACTTTTTAGGCTTAGCCGGCTTAACCGGCTTAGCGGGTGTTTTGCCGGGTGTCTCGTTTGGCTTTCCGCGCCTTGATCTTGAGGCTGCCCCAGATTTAGGTGCTGCGCGAAGAGGGGGTAGAGGCAGCATTCTCAAGCCCCTTGGATAAGCAGTACGATGAAGGCGCATACCACTGTGCAGGCTGCGATTTGCTGCTGTTCACCAGTGCCATGAAGTACGACCCTGGCACCGGCCTGCGTTGGTGTAATAACGGCGTTGTGCTGCGCTTTGTGCCCGCCTAACGTTGGGAGTAAAGGGCAATCCATGCCAGTCTAGGTGGTTTGTGGTACCTTGTCGGCACCTCGAATGCTGCATGAGTTAGTTGCACGTTATGGATGTCAAACAACGCATTACTGCACGCTTGGCCGAAGAGCTAAGCGTCCGGCCTGAACAGGTCGCCGCAACGGTAGAGCTTTTGGATGGTGGCGCTACCGTTCCTTTTATTGCCCGTTACCGTAAAGAAGTCACTGGCGCGCTGGATGATACGCAGCTTCGCCAGTTGGACGAACGCCTGCGCTACCTGCGCGAGCTTGAAGAGCGTCGTGAAGCGGTACTGGCCGCCATCGATGAGCAGGGCAAGTTAGACCCCACACTCAAAGCGACCATTCAAGCTGCCGATACCAAGCAGCGTTTGGAAGATTTATACCTCCCCTTCAAGAAAAAGCGCCGCACCAAAGCCCAAATTGCCCGTGAAGCCGGGTTAGAGCCCCTGGCGGTTGCGCTGTTAGCGAATCCAACGCTTGACCCCGAAAGCGAAGCCGCCCAATACCTGCGCGAAGCCGAAGGGGATATCCCCGCCATTGAAGATGCCAAGGCGGCGCTGGATGGTGCCAAGCAGATTCTGATGGAGCGCTTTGCAGAAGACCCCGAGCTGATTGGTCAACTGCGGGAGCGGCTATGGCAAGAGGGCGAGCTCAGTGCGCGCGTGCTGGATGGCAAACAGCAGGAGGGCGCGAAGTTCTCCGACTACTTCGAGCACGACGAAAAGCTGGCGAAAGTGCCCTCGCACCGGGCGCTGGCCATGTTCCGTGGCCGCAACGAAGGCATCTTAAGCCTAGCGATCCGTTTGCCGGGCGAAGACGACGCACCCATTCATCCCGCCCAAGTGGCGATTGCCAAGCACGTAGGCATTAGTGATGAGGGACGCGCGGCGGATAAATGGTTAAGCGAAGTAGTTCGCTGGACCTGGCGCGTGAAGCTTTACACCGCGTTGGAAACCGAACTACTGGGCCGCCTGCGTGAACACGCCGAGCAGACCGCCATCGACGTATTTGCCGCCAACCTGAAAGACCTACTACTGGCAGCGCCTGCCGGGCAGAAAGTCACGTTGGCATTAGACCCCGGCCTGCGCACCGGCTGTAAAGTAGCGGTGATCGACGCCACCGGTCAGTTTATTGACCAAGCAACGATCTACCCCCATGCGCCGCAAAACCGCTGGGATGAATCCCTTAACGTGCTGGCCAAGCTAGTAAAACAGCACGGTGTGGAGCTGATCGCGGTAGGTAACGGCACCGCCAGCCGCGAAACCGACAAGCTCGCGGGCGAGCTGGTAAAAGCGCTGGTCCCAGCCCATCGGCTGAGCAAGGTAATGGTATCCGAGGCGGGCGCATCGGTGTATTCGGCATCCGAGTACGCCGCGCGCGAACTCCCGGATCTGGACGTGACGATTCGCGGCGCTGTCTCTATCGCTCGCCGCTTGCAAGACCCTTTAGCCGAGCTGGTGAAGATCGAGCCCAAATCCATTGGTGTGGGCCAGTATCAGCACGATGTTTCCCAAGTGCAGCTCTCTCGCAGCTTGGAAGCCGTGATTGAGGACTGTGTTAACGCCGTGGGCGTGGATCTCAATACCGCGTCCAGCGCGCTGCTTTCCCGTGTGGCAGGCCTAAGCGCCGCTATTGCCGAAAATATCGTCGCTCAGCGCAACCTGCAGGGGGCATTCAAGAGCCGTAAAGAGCTGCTTGAAGTGAGCCGCCTTGGCCCGAAAACCTTCGAGCAGTGCGCAGGCTTTTTGCGTATTAGCAATGCTGAGAACCCGCTGGATGCCAGTGCCGTTCACCCCGAGGCGTATACGCTAGTGGAGCGCATCGCCAAGCAGAATAGCCGTGATGTGAAAGGTTTGATTGGCGACAGCACGACCCTGAAAGCACTCAAGCCCGCCGACTTCGCCGACGAGCGTTTTGGTGTACCCACCGTGAGCGACATCCTCAAAGAGCTGGATAAGCCCGGTCGCGACCCGCGCCCAGAGTTCAAAGCCGCTGAATTCCGCGAGGGCGTTGAAACCCTCAATGACCTCAAGCTCGGCATGGTGCTGGAAGGCACTGTCACCAACGTGACCCACTTCGGGGCGTTTGTGGATATCGGCGTTCACCAAGACGGCCTCGTGCATATCTCGGCGCTTTCCGACCGCTTTATTGATGATCCGCGTAGCGTTGTGAAGGCGGGCGATATCGTCACGGTAAAAGTGATGAGTGTGGATATTCCGCGTAAACGGGTAGGGCTATCCATGCGTTTGGGTGACGAGCCGGAACAGCCCGAAGCACCAGGCAGCACAGCCTCGGCAGCGCCGCGCAAACCCACTCGCAGCAGCCGCCAAGGTGGGCAGCGCCAGGGCAATCAGCAGAGCGAACCCCCTGCTGCGATGGGTGCGCTTGGGGCTGCGCTGATGAAAGCCAAGCGGGGCAAATAGTCGCGCGGCTTGAATATTTAACCATTGTCGCCATATCCTGCTGTCTATTCTCGATTAGAAAGCAGGGTAATAGTTATGGCGATGCCAGCTGACTTCAACAAGGCCTGCTTAATGCAGACCTTACTAACAAGGAGTGTTCACCTTGTCTGAACCTCTCACTGTGCCATCTTCGCTCACCGCCCAGGTAGAGCGGCTGCTGCCAAGCGCGCGACTTGGGCGCTTAGGGCGCTTGCGTCGCGGGTTGGAGAAAGAGGGTCTGCGTGTTGATGCCAACGGACATATTGCCCAAACGGCTCATCCGCAGGCGCTGGGGTCAAAACTGACTCATCCGCACATCACCACCGATTACTCAGAGGCGCTACTGGAGTACATCACTCCGGTGTACTCCGAGCCTAAAGAGGCGCTGGCGTTTTTATCTGATCTGCACACCTTTACCTATCACCACTTGGAAAACGAGTGGATCTGGCCGGGCAGCATGCCCTCGCGGCTTTCAGGTAACGATAGTGTGCCCATTGCGGATTACGGCAGCTCTAACGTCGGCACCATGAAGCATGTCTACCGTAAGGGTTTAGACGTACGCTATGGCCGTATTATGCAGGCCATCGCGGGCGTGCATTACAACGTGTCGCTGCCGGACGATATGTGGCACGCGCAGCGGGAAATGGAAAAAGCCACCAACATCCCGTTTAACGATTACCGCTCGACCCGCTACTTCGGGATGATTCGCCACTTCCGCCGCCATAGTTGGTTGCTGCTCTACTTGTTTGGCGCGTCTCCTGCGATAGACAAAAGCTTCCTGCCGAATGGCCAAGTGCCGGATAAGCTGCAGCCGCTCAGCGACGATACCTATTACGCGCCTTATGCCACTACACTGCGTATGTCGGATCTTGGCTATCAGAATAAAGTGCAGTCGCAGCTTAAAATTTGCTTCAATTCGCTGTCGAACTACGTCAACACGCTGCGCCATGCCATTTCCACCCCCTGGCCGGACTACGAAGCGCTGGGCGTGAGAAACGGCGACGAGTGGCAGCAGCTTAATGCCAATATCCTGCAGATCGAAAACGAGTACTACAGCGATATTCGGCCCAAGCGCGTAGCCAAGCACAACGAAACGCCAAGCCAGGCGTTGGAGGCCCGGGGCGTCGAATACATCGAAGTGCGCTGCCTGGATCTCAATCCGTTCGATCCGTTGGGCGTCACGGAATCCCAGATGCGCTTTGTCGATACCTTCCTGATGTGGTGCCTACTCAGCGACAGCCCCTGGATTTCCGATGAAGAGTGTGACCGCCTAGACGACAACCGTCGGCTGGTCGTAGAGCGCGGCCGCGACCCGGAACTGCGCCTAACTCGCAATGGGGAATCGGTCACGCTGCCTGCTTGGGGCGAGCAAATTTTTGCTGAAATGGCTGAGGTGGCACGCTTGCTGGATGCTGTCGAGGAGGGCGAACCCCATGCAGCAGCGCTTGAAGCTCTTGCACCACGCTTGAAAGATCCTTCGTTGACCCCCTCGGCGCAAATGCTGGCGCGCTTGCAAGAGGGCAATGGATCACTAAGCGACACGCTACTAAGCATGGCGCAGGCCCAAGCCGATAAGCTGAAAGCCACGCCGATGCTGCGTTCCCGCGAAGCGCTACTCGCTCAACTGATCGAGACCTCTCACCAGCAGCAGCGGGATATTGAGGAGGCCGACCAAGAGAGCTTTAGCGAGTTCCTAGAGAGTTATTTCACCAAAGCGCGAGAGTCTCGGGTGCTTTCTGCACTGCCACCCGAGGATGCGCAATGACATTATCAGCCATTCGTCCGACGGCACTCGCCGGTGTCGCGTTTTGCGTACTGATGATGGCCGTAGCGCTGAGCCTTGAGCACATTGTGGGTTTAGAGCCCTGCCCGCTATGTATTTTTCAGCGAGTAGCGGTTATCGCCGCCGGGCTAGTGCTAGCTGTGGCAGCCATTCACAACCCTAAAGGGGGCGTGGGTAGAGGCCTTTATGGCCTGTTGGGGTTAGCTGCCGTGGGCACCGGTGCCTTTATCGCCGGGCGTCATGTATGGCTGCAGGGCTTACCAGCAGATGAGGTGCCTAGCTGTGGCCCAGGGCTGGATTACATGATGGATATCCTACCTATGCAGGAAGTCGTCGCCATGGTGCTTACCGGCTCTGGGGAGTGCGCTGAGATCGACTTCATGCTGTTGGGGCTGTCACTGCCTGCCTGGACGCTGATCGGTTTTTTGGTGCTGGCCCTGGTGCCGCTGCGTATGCTGTGGCTAGCCATCAAGCGCTAGCCTAGTCGTTAGGCAGCCGATCTATCGACGGCTGTCTAACGCAAGCGTTGACTATCGAAGACGTACTCTCCAGTATCAAGGAAATCATTCCCGCCAGGATTGACAGAGGCAGAAGGAAAAGCGAGTCTAGCCCTGTTCAAGGCGGCTATCTGCAAGGAGAAAGCCCCATGCTCGAAGATTGCAAAAATGCCCTGGAGCGCTGGGGAGGCGTACACAGCTTAATTGATCGCTGGCTTGATCAGCGTCGCGCGCTACTCGTGAGCTTTATTGAACTAAAAGAAGCCTGCGATGCGGAGTTGGAAGCCGTGAGCAAGGCGCGCATTGATACCTTCAGCGAACTGCTGATGGACTATATCAGTGCTGGGCACTTTGAGATTTACCCGCAGCTTGCGGAAGAAGCGAAAGCCTTTAATGACGAAAGCGCGCTTCACATTGCCGCACAACTGCTAGAGCGCCTGGAAATGTCTACTGCCATGGTGCTGGAGTTTGATGAAGACTTCGTATCCCCGGTGCGCTGCCAACAAAACCTAGCGCGGTTACCCGCTTGGATTGACCGTCTCGCCAAAGGGCTCACCGAACGCTTCGCCCTGGAGGAACAGCTCATCGCACGCCTCCATGCAGCCCACAGCCCCCAGCAGATCAAATCTCCCGCTTAAGCCTCTGTCCTCGTAAGCCCCTTCACCCTGTGGGAGGGGCTTGTTGTGGGAGGGAGCTTTAGCTCGCGACGATTCAGGCACCAGTGCCTGCCCAGACAGTCGCCCAATGAATTGGCCTCCCACAGGCTGGCTTGTAGCTAGTTTTCAACCGAGATCTTTCTCCCGCCGTAAGCGGCCGCCAATCACCAGCATGCAGGGGGTGAGCAGCAGGGTGAGGAAGGTGGCGAACGTCAACCCACCGGCGATGGCGCTGGACATTTGTGTCCACCACTGGGCAGACGGGGCGTTGAAACCTAATGCCGGGGCAAACAAATTGACGTTGACGCCCAACACCATCGGCATCAACCCCAGTACGGTCGTAATCGCGGTGAGTAGCACCGGGCGCAGGCGTAAACAGCCTGCTTCCAAGGCCGCTTGAGCGGGGGACATGCCCTCGGCGCGCAGCTCGTTATAGGTATCGATCAAGACGATATTGTTGTTCACCACGATCCCTGCCAGCGCGATCACCCCCATGCCTACCATCACAATGCCGAACGCTTGGCCGGTGATGAGTAGTCCCATCAATACCCCTGCCGTTGAGAACACAATCGCCGACAGTACCAGCGCGGCTTGGTAGTAGCTATTGAACTGCGTCACCAGAATCAGTGCCATCAAGCCAATCGCAACCAAGAAAGCGCTGACCAGAAACTGCATCGACTCCTGCTGATCCTCTTGCTCACCGGCGACGTTAACCATCAAACCGTCGGGCAGTTGGCCTTGGCCAGCGTCCAATAGAGCGCGCAGCCGCTCATCGGCCAAGAACCCTGGAGCTAAGTCGGCTTCGACCGTAATAGCACGGCGGCCATCAATGCGGTTAAGCGTGCCCACTTTTGGTGCAGGAGTAATCTCCACAAAGTGCGAAATAGGCACCTGCCCGCGAGGGGTATTAATCGTCAAACGCTCAAGCTGGTTCAATGTGCGCCAGTTTTCTGGCAGGCGAACGCGAATATCCACTTCATCATTCACCGTCGGCGGGCGGTAAGTGGCGACTTGCAGGCCGGTGGTGAGCAGTTGAACGGCACTGCCGATGGTGGTGATATCGGTTCCCATACGGGCAGCGGCTTCGCGATCCACATGCACCTGCCACTCGACCCCCGGCAGGCTGCGGTTATCCTGAATATCGGTAAAGCCGCCAAGGTTGCGCATCATCGCCGTGATTTGATCAACCCCTGCATCGGCAATGTCCGGGTCGGTAGCACTCACTTCCAGCACAATCGGCTTGCCGCCGCCGGGGCCCATTTCCTGCTCTTGAAACTCCAGGGTAATGCCTGGGATATCCTGGGTGCGCTCAGCCATATCCGCCAGAATGGTGCGAGCAGGACGGCGCTGATACCAGTCGATAAACTGGAACTGAAGCATGCCAATTACATCACTACCCATTTGCTGGTCGGGCACAGCGTAAGAGCGGGCGTAGAGCGCCTCCACTTCCCCCATACCACCCAAGCGCTGCTCCACGCGCTGCAATATCGCGTCAGTTTCTTCCGCCGAAAAATCGCCACGGGCGCGTACCAGTACCTGGGCGCTGTCCGGCTCGACACTGGGAAAAAAGTCTACGCCATGGTTAAAGCGTGCATAGCCGGTGTACAGCAGTGCGATGAGCAGTACGGCAAACAGCAGTACCCAGGCTGGGTGCTGCAGGAGACGGCTCAGTATCCGACGGTAACCGCGGCCTAGCGCCGTGCTTTCATCTATCGGCCCGGTACCACTGGCATGAGAGGTGCGCGTGAACAGGCGGCCCAGAGTAGGCAAAAACACCAGCGCCATGGCCAGCGAGGCCAGCAAACACAAGATCACCGTGGCGGGTAGGTACTTCATAAACTGGCCCACCACGCCGGGCCAGAACAGTAGCGGGATGAATACGGCGAGTGTCGTTGCCGTGGAAGCAATCACCGGCCAGCTCATGCGCGAGGCCGCGTTGAGCCATGCTTGATGCGGCGCTTGGCCTTCGTGCAGGTAGCGGTCCGCCAGCTCGCTGACCACTATGGCTCCATCCACCAGCATGCCCGCCACGAGAATCAGCGCAAACAGCACCACGATATTGAGCGTAAAACCAAACGCCCACACCAGCAGAATGCCGGTGAGGAACGCTCCTGGAATGGTCAGCCCTACCAGCAGCGCCATCCGCCAGCCCATCACGGCCACCACCACGATGAGTACCAGCACAACGGCGGTTAACACGTTATTCAGCAGCTCCGAGAGCATATTCTGCACGGTAACCGACTCATCCAGAATAGTGGTTATCCGTAGCTGTTCGGGCAGCAGGTCTTCCGCGAGTGCGAACTGCTCTCGCACTGCTTCAATGGTCGCGATGATGTTGGCCCCAGCGCGTTTGGAGATTTCCAGCACCACGGCGGGCTGGCCATCAATACGGGCAAATCCTTCGGCCTCTTTGTAGGTGGGGTGAATCCACGCCACATCGCCAAAGGTGACCACTTGATCTCCTTCTACTTTTACCGGCATGTTCATCACGTCGTTTAACGACTCAATAATGCCGGGAACCTTTAACGCTAAACGCCCCGCGCCCGTATCCAGACTGCCTGCGGCGACCAAGCGGTTATTGCGTGATATCTGATTGAACAGGGTGTCGAAATCAACGCCGTAGCTCTCCAGCACCAGCGGGTCGACGACGATCTCCAGCAGGTCCTCCCGTTCGCCAGCAATCTCTACCTCGAGCACATCGGCGATGCCTTCGATTTCCTCTTTCAAGCGCCGGGCAATCGTCATCCGCTCCCGGGTATCCAGATCGCCGGAGAGGCCGATACTCAGAACGGGAAACTCGGAGACGTTAACTTCCATCACCCGTGGCTCTTCCGCTTCATCGGGCAGGCTGCTGCGGGCAATATCGACGCGCTCGCGCACATCGGCCAGCGCGGTGTCTGGGTCAAAACCAGGGTCGAACTCAAGCGTCACCGAACCGTGCCCTTCACTGGACTGAGCGGTGAATTTACGCAGCCCCTCGATGCCACGCAGCTCCTGCTCCATGGGGCGGACCAGTAGACGCTCGCCATCTTCGGGGCTGACGCCCTCCAGCGCGAGAGAGACGTAGATAATCGGAATGGTAACGTCGGGGTTGGCTTCTTTGGGAATCGCCTGCCATGCGGCCGTGCCCGCCAGTAGCAGCCCTACCAGTAGCAGCAGTGTGGTACGGGTATGGGTGAGGGCGGCATTAATTAACTGGCGCATGTCCACCTTCCTGGGCAGGCACGGGGGTTACTGCTTCGCCGGGGCTGACCAAGCCAGCCCCTAACGTAATGAGAGTGACCGGGTCGGGCAGGCCGCTGACATAGGCGCGCTGGGTGTCGGCGCTAACTAGCTCGACGGCGGTTTGCACGACACGATCCTCGTCATCCAAGTGCTTGATGGTTAACTGGCCGCGCTCGTCAAGGCTGAATAACGCAGGCGAGAGGGTATGCACTTGGCGGGGTGGCAATGTGATCGTGAACTCTGCACTGCCTCCCGCTAAGCGCAGGCGCTCGGGGTTGTCGAGTGCTACTTCGATATAGAACGTACGGGTCGCTTCTTCTGCACGGCTGCTGATATAGCTCACTTCGCCAGCGAGCGATCCACCGTTAAGTAGACGGGCCGTCACGGGTAACCCCACGCTTAAAGCACCTATCTGCTGCTGTGACACCCAGGCGGTACCGGTTAGGCGGCGATCATCAATCAAGCGTGCCCACTCTTCGCCTGGCTGGAGTAGGTCGCCAAGCTCTACCTGTATTCGGTCGAGGGTGCCGTCAAATGGGGCAGTGGGCCGGGTGTCTTGCAGCTGTTTCTCTAGCTGCGCCACCTGCGCCGCGCTGGCGCTGAGCGCACTTTGCAGGCGCAGCAGCTCCGGCTGGGAAATTAGCTCACGACGGCGCAGGTTCTGGGCACCGGCGTACTCGGCTTCGGCCAGCGCAAGTTCATCTCTGGCCTGCTGCAAGCGTTCGGGCAGGGCATCGTTATCCAGCACTAGTAGCGTTTCGCCCTGGCCCACGCTCTCTCCTTGCTTGACCGGCTTCTCTGCGACGTAACCCGCGACGTTGGCACGCAGCACTGTCTCACGCTCAGCGGTGAGCTGGCCCTGTAGCACCTGCTGGGGAATATACGGCGTGCTCTGCTGAGTGCTTACCTCGACGCGGGGGAGGGCCTCGGCTTGCTCTGCTGTGCTTTCAGGAGGTGAAGATTGAAACTGCTGAAAATCGCCAACGGCCAGCCATACCACTAACGCCAGCACCAGCAGGCTAGCCAGCGCGTAAGAGGGGGGAATTCGTCGCATGGGAAGTCACTGTTCCAAGGGAATGACAAAATAGATAGCGCGGTAAGGATGGTACCGCAGCCCGTCACACCATAGCGTAACTGGCCGTTTTCAGCGAGTACCAAGCCCGCGCGCGAAAGGGTAGTCGTCTCATGTCTGATTGAGTTTTTGAGCGTCTGGGCATACCATCATGGCGCTATTCTTTACCAGGCGAACCTCCATTAGGCGAACCATCAAGGAGCAATGATGAAAGATCCAGTACGTATTGCGATTACCGGCGGTGCCGGCCAGATCAGCTACTCTCTTATTTTCCGTATTGCCGCTGGCGACATGCTGGGGCCGGATCAGCCTGTCATTCTCCAGCTTCTCGAAATTCCTCAAGCGATGGACGCGCTGAACGGCGTCGTGATGGAAGTTAACGACTGTGCGTTCCCGCTGGTGCAAGACATCGTTGCCACCGACGACCCGAACGTTGCCTTTAAAGATGCTGACTTCGCTCTGCTGGTAGGTGCACGTCCGCGTGGCCCGGGTATGGAGCGTAAAGATCTGCTGGAAGCCAACGCCGCGATCTTCTCTGTACAGGGTAAAGCACTGAACGACCATGCTAGCCGTGATGTGAAAGTGCTGGTCGTCGGCAACCCGGCCAACACCAACGCGCTGATTGCTTCCTGCAACGCGCCGGATCTGGACGCTGGTCAGTTCACTGCCATGACGCGTCTGGACCATAACCGCGCGCTGACACAGCTGGCTCAGAAAACCGGCAAGCACGTCACCGACGTTGAAAACATGATCATCTGGGGCAACCATAGTGCCACCCAGTACCCGGATCTGGCCCAGTGCAAAGTAGACGGCAAAGCCGCTTTCGATCTGGTTGAGCGTGACTGGTACGAAAACGACTTCATCCCGACTGTGCAGCAGCGCGGTGCCGCGATCATCAAAGCGCGCGGTGCTTCCTCTGCCGCTTCTGCTGCGTCTTCCGCCATCGACCACATGCGTGATTGGGCGCTGGGCTGCGACGGCATCGTCAGCATGGCGATTCCTTCCGACGGCAGCTACGGCATCGCCGAAGGCATCATCTACTCCTACCCGGTTCGTTGCCAGGGTGGCAAATACGAAATCGTACAAGGTTTCGAGCTGGACGCGTTCAGCAAAGAGAAGATGCAAGCCACCGAGAAAGAACTGCGCGAAGAGCGTGCTGCCGTCGAGCACCTGCTCGGCTAAACGCGCCTGCTAAGCGCTTTTTATAAGCGGTTAGTCACGCAAAACCCCGCAAGATTTCTTGCGGGGTTTTTGTTGTGCGCCAGGCACGGCGCGTAGCGCCTTGATAGGCGCTGTTCCTGGGGGTGGTGCCTCAGGATGACTTGGGGGTGAAAGTCCCCTGCACGCCCGGTAAGGGGAAGTGCTAGCCGACGGCA
>NZ_JAMXSJ010000034.1:0-38795 GCF_024124725.1 Halomonas sp. Ps84H-12
TGTTAGGCCTGCCGCCAGCGTTCAATCTGAGCCATGATCAAACTCTTCAGTTTAAGATCAATGCGATCCTTACTCGCTGCCCGAAGGCAACAAAAGCGGATCAAACTTGGCTCAAGGTTCAAACGAACTTGAAAGATGCGAACATCTTTCTTGTGCGCTTGCCTTGATAATTGGTGATTTATCACCCTCATCGGCAAGCGCCCACATGAATTACCTGATCAAATTGTTAAAGAGCAACTTTCTTAAGCTCGCTGCGCTGGCTCGATGACCTGAACCGTGTCGCCTCAGCGAGGAAGGCGTATTCTACGCATTCCGTGGTGTTTGTCAAGGGCTGTTTTCAGCGAGTGAAGCGAGCGATCTAAACAACAACAAGACAACTCTAACCTCCTGACAAACCAGAGATTTTCAACCTCATTCACCGCTGGTAACGCTGGTCGTCCCCGGCAGCGGATGCGTACTTTACGGATTCGCGGCCGGGTTGGCAAGAGCTAATGTGAAAAAGTTTCAAAAAAGTTCAGCGCTTGGGTTTTGCTTTGCGCATAACGGCCAGAACAGGGCCTGAACAGACGTAAGCCGCAAATAGCAGCAGCAGCATGACCGAAGGCTCGACGGAGATCATCACGAACCCAAGCACTACCGCCAACAGCACAACGAAAGGTACGGGCTTTTTGAAGTCCAGATCCTTAAAACTGTAGTAGCGGATGTTACTGACCATCAAAATACCTGCCGCACCTACTACGACGAGCATCAACAGCTTGAAACCAAATGCATCGGCATCAAAACTATGGAACGTCCATACGCTGGCAGCAACCAGCGCCGCTGCAGACGGGCTGGGTAAACCGATAAACCACTTTTTATCGACACTACCAATCTGTACGTTAAAGCGTGCTAAGCGCAGCGCGGCACAAGCCACATACAGAAACGCGACCACCCAACCGGTTTTACCGATGTCTTGCAAAATCCAGGTAAAGGCAACCAGTGCAGGCGCCATGCCAAACGAGATCATATCGGCAAGACTGTCATACTCCGCGCCAAACTCGCTTTGAGTATTGGTCATCCGGGCAACTCGGCCATCTAAGCCATCTAGCACCATAGCAATGAAAATGGCGACCGCTGCGGATGTGAACTCACCGTTAATCCCAGCCACAACCGCAAAGAAACCAGAGAAGAGTGCAGAGGTAGTGAATAAGTTAGGCAAGAGGTAGATGCCTTTACGGCGGATCTTCTTGCCATCCTCCACGGCCTCTTCAACGACCTCGGTTTCCCGTAAGAACGCGGTAGCTAGGTCTTCATTGCCGACAACATCATCACTACTTGATGTTTGCTGGGGTGATTCACCGCTGGCCGACGTATCGGAAGGCTGCGTATTTTCGTGCTCTTGGTCGCGAGCATCCTGGGTCATAAGTGTCATCCATTTGAAGTGAAGTCACATGAAAATTGATCTCTTCTCATTCTACACGGTGATGCCAAGGCAGCCAGCCAATTGCCGTAGACAACGAAAAACGCCCCGAGACAGAGCCTCGGGGCGTTAGCAACTCAGTTGATCGATTAGTTCTTAGATTTATCGACTAGCTGGTTGGCAGCAATCCACGGCATCATGCCGCGCAGCTTGGCACCTACCTGCTCGATTTCGTGCTCGGCATTCAGGCGACGACGTGCGGTCATGGACGGATAGTTAGTGTTGCCTTCCTGGATGAACATCTTGGCGTACTCGCCGGTCTGGATGCGCTTGAGTGCATTGCGCATTGCAGCGCGAGACTCGTCGTTGATCACCTCAGGGCCGGTCACGTACTCGCCGTACTCCGCATTGTTGGAGATGGAGTAGTTCATATTGGCGATGCCGCCTTCGTACATCAGGTCGACGATCAGCTTGAGCTCATGCAGACACTCGAAGTAAGCCATTTCCGGCGCGTAGCCTGCTTCAGTCAGCGTCTCAAAGCCTGCTTTTACCAGCTCAACTGCGCCACCGCACAGTACCGCTTGCTCACCGAACAGGTCCGTTTCGGTTTCGTCTTTGAATGTGGTTTCGATAATACCGCTGCGGCCACCGCCAACGCCGGCTGCGTAGGAGAGCGCCAGCTCTTTAGCACTACCAGACGCATCTTGATGAATAGCGATCAGATCAGGGATACCGCCGCCTTTTACGAACTCAGAGCGAACGGTGTGACCCGGCGCTTTCGGCGCGATCATGATCACGTCGAGGTCTTTGCGCGGCTCGATCTGGTTGTAGTGAATGTTGAAGCCGTGGGCGAACGCCAGCGTCGCGCCCTCTTTCAGGTTCGGCTCAACTTCCTGCTCGTAGATGGCTTTTTGGTTTTCGTCCGGCGCCAAGATCATGACCACGTCAGCGGTTTTGCACGCTTCCGGCACGCTCGCCACTTTTAAACCAGCCGCCTCTGCTTTCGCTGCAGAAGAGGAGCCTTTGCGCAGTGCGACAGTGACATCAACGCCAGACTCTTTCAGGTTGTTAGCATGCGCATGGCCCTGCGAACCATAGCCAACGATAGTAACTTTTTTGGCTTGGATCAGGGACAGGTCGCAATCTTTATCGTAATAAACGTGCATGACGAGACTCCAGAAGTCGGTAATATCAAATTTTATAGCGTATAGATCAGCGTTGATGGCCACCCGTGCCGTCTTATGCAGCACTGGGATTCGGCGTTGAGGTCACTCTACGATAGAGCATCCGTTGCGTAAAACGCTATGTTTGCAACATACTATTTCATATTATGAAATCACGCTTAGGGCGTCAGCCTTTATGGATTTTCGTCTACTCAAACACGTGGTCACCCTGGCCGACACACTGCATTTTGGCCGTGCCAGCGAGCTTTGCCACATTAGCCCCTCGACGCTGAGCCGCTCTATTCAACAGGTAGAGAGCGAGCTAGGCACTCGCCTATTCGAGCGCGATAACCGCCACGTGACGCTAACCCCTCAAGGCATCACGTTCCAACACTATGCCAAAGAGACGCTAGAGCAGTGGGAAACCCAAAAACGCACCTTGGCCGCCACCACAGCACAACTCAGCGGGGAGATCAGCATTTATTGCTCGGTCACGGCGAGCTACAGCTTTCTGTATGAATTACTCAGCGATGTACGTACACGCCACCCCGGCATTGAGCTAAAGCTGCATACTGGTGACCCCGCCGATGCGAGGTCGCGAGTGCTGGAAGGCGCAGACGATATGGCGATTACTCCTCGCCCGCGTATTCCGCCTAGCGCGCTGGCCTTCAAGTCGCTGACCCGCTCGCCACTGCTGTTCATTGCACCCACCGAGCCCCACGCGTGGCTGCCGCCTCAACCAGAAAGCTCCACCGCAGAGCAGTGGCAGCACGTGCCGATGATTTTGTCGGAAGCAGGCCTCTCCAGGGAATACGCCAACACCTGGTTCAAAGCCATGGGTATTGCACCGCGCATTTACGCCCAGGTAGCCGGGCACGAAGCGATTGTGAGTATGGTCGGGCTTGGCTTCGGTGTGGGCGTTGTCCCCAAGATCGTGCTGGATAATAGCCCGCTGGCGGAACGGGTACAGGTACTTAACGTCAAACCGGAGCTGCCCCACTATGATGTCGGCCTCTGCGTGCTGAACCGGCGGTTAAAAAACCCGATGATTGATGCGTTTTGGGCGGCGGTTAATCCACGTTAACGCACTATTTATCACTAAAGCACAGTACAAAAAAAGCCGCCCACGAATAATGGGCGGCTTTTAGCAATACAAGTACCACTGTAAAGCGAACCTTTACAAGGACAGTACTTTATCGCCCCGGGCAATACCGGATACCCCGGTGCGCGCTACTTCGAGAATACCCACCGGCGCCATGGCCTGTAGAAAGGCATCCAGCTTTGAAGCGTCGCCGGTAATCTGCACCGTGTAGAGGCTAGGCGTCACGTCGACGATCTGCGCACGGAAGATATCCACCGTACGCTTAACTTCATCGCGGGCAGCGCCAAGCGCTTTCACCTTCACCAGCATCAATTCACGCTCGATGTGGTTACCTTCGGTGAGATCCACCAGCTTGACCACATCAATCAGCTTATTGAGGTGCTTGGTGATCTGTTCAATCACCCGGTCGTCGCCAATAGTAGTGACCGTTAAGCGGGACAGCGACGGATCTTCCGTTGGTGCCACGTTCAGCGTTTCGATATTGAAGTTACGCTGGGAGAACAGCCCGACCACACGTGACAGCGCACCCGGTTCGTTTTCCATCAGAATCGAGATGATATGACGCATCAGGTACGCTCCGTTTTAGACAGCAGCATGTCACGCATAGCACCCAGCGGTACCTGCATCGGATAGACGTGTTCATGGGGGTCGACCTTCACGTCCAGGAAGACCAGCTCATGCTTGTTGGCAAACGCACGCTCAAGCGCCGGCTCCAACTCGTCTAGCGTCTTCACGGTGATCGCGGTGAACCCGTATGCTTCAATCAGCATATGGAAGTCGGGCAGCGACTCCATATAAGAGTGCGCATGGCGAGACTTGTAGTTCAAATCCTGCCACTGGCGCACCATGCCGAGCGAAGCGTTGTTCAGGTTGACGATCTTGACGCCCACGCCGTACTGCTTACAGGTAGAGAGCTCCTGCATCATCATCTGGAAGCTACCCTCGCCGGTGACACATACCACGTCGTCTTCGGGGAAGTTCTGCTTGATGCCCATGGCGGCCGGAAAGCCGAATCCCATGGTGCCCAGGCCTCCGGAGGTAATCAGGCGGTTGGGCTTATCGAACTTGTAGTACTGCGCCGCAAACATCTGGTGCTGACCCACGTCCGTGGTGACGTACGCTTCGCCACGGGTCACGCGGCACAGCGCTTCGATCACTTCTTGCGGCTTCAGCACTTCGCCGGGCTTGGAAGGCTCGTAGAGCTTTCCTTCGCGATCGGCACGCCAACCGTCGATCTTCTGCCACCAATCGGCCAGTGCTTCTGGATGCGCAATGGAGTGCCCCTGCACCAAGCTAATCATCTCGTTGATGACGCTGGACGCCGGGCCAACAATCGGCACGTCTGCACGCACGGTTTTGGATACTGAGCTTGGGTCGATATCCACGTGAATAATCTTCGCCGTTGGGCAGAACTTCGACGTGTTGTTAGTCACTCGGTCATCGAAACGTGCGCCAATAGCAATGATCAGGTCAGCGTGGTGCATGGCCATATTGGACTCATACGAGCCGTGCATACCCAGCCAGCCCAAACACTGGCGGTCGCTTTGCGGGTACGCGCCAATGCCCATCAGCGTGGTGGTAATCGGGAAGCCAAGCTGCTTCACCAAGTCGGTCAAGCCTTCGCTTGCCTTGCCTGTTACCACACCGCCACCGGTATAGAACACTGGGCGCTTGGCCTTCAGCATCATCTCGACGGCTTTCTTGATCTGCCCGGTATGCCCACGGGTCACCGGATTGTAGGAGCGCAGTTTGACCTTCTTCGGGTACACGTACTCGTAGCGCTCGGTGGGCGCGGTCATGTCCTTGGGGATATCGACTACCACCGGGCCAGGACGACCAGTCGATGCCAGATAGAAGGCCTTTTTCAGCACTTCTGGGATTTCAGACGGGTGACGAATCGAGAAGCTGTGCTTCACGATAGGACGCGTCACGCCGACGATATCGGTTTCCTGGAAGGCGTCGTCACCAATCAAGTGGCTCATGACCTGGCCGCACAGAACAACCATGGGAATGGAGTCCATGTAGGCGGTCGCAATGCCAGTCACCGCGTTGGTAGCGCCGGGGCCAGAGGTCACCAGCACCACGCCGGGCTTGCCGGAGGCGCGGGCATAGCCGTCGGCAGCGTGAGTGGCTGCCTGTTCGTGCCGCACGAGGATGTGCTTCACTTTGTCTTGGCGGAACAGCGCATCGTAAATATGCAGCGCCGCACCACCGGGATAACCATAAATGTACTCAACGCCCTCATCTTGCAAGAAGCGGGCGATCATATCTGCGCCGGAAAGCAGTTCCACTGTATTTCTCCCCTGGAGGTCTCGAGTGCGATCCGCAGGACATCCTGCGGGGTCGAGTGCGGCGGTATGCCGCTGCCGGCCCATGCCGGCACCTGATGCCAAACCCTGGCAATATGGCCCGGTTAGGGCCTGCACTCTCATCGGGAATGCTCATTTATGGCAACCATAAAGAGCGGTTCCCTTACACGGCGGTTTGCCGTGTCGGGGCGTTGGCCAGGTCAGGCGGTTAGCCTAAGCCCGGAAGTCCTTCGGCGGGTAGAGGCGTGAGCCTACCCTTCGCGCGGGGATCAGGGGTTGCCCGTTGGTTCCGCGCCCGCAAATCAGGAACCCACAAGATTCCATTAGCGCCCTTAGCCTGTCAACCTCCGATCCCTTCAAACGCAACAAAGGTCGCAGTAAGCGCAAAAAAATGCCCCGCCAGCGGTGCTGACGGGGCATTTGCCCTATTTCATTGCGCAATTAACTAAACACTAGTTCGCCTTCATTGGCGCTAATGTGAATGGTATCGCCTGGGGCATACTTGCCTGCCAGCAGATTTTGAGCCAGCGGGTTTTCAATGCGACTTTGAATGGCCCGCTTGAGTGGCCGCGCCCCAAACACAGGGTCAAAACCCACCACCGCTAGCTGCGCCATGGCATCGTCACTAATCTCCAGGCTCAGGTCGTGTTCCGCAAGCCGTGCCTTCAAGCGCTCCAATTGAATACCAGCAATGGCCTGAATCTGCTCTTGACCAAGCGCGTGGAACACGACCACTTCATCAATGCGGTTGATCAATTCAGGGCGGAAGTGGTTACCCACGACCTCCATCACCGCGTTTTTCATCAGCTCGTAGTCGTTATCATCCCCGCCCATGCGCTGAATAATGTCTGAGCCCATGTTAGAGGTCATCACAATCACGGTGTTACGGAAGTCGACGGTACGACCCTGACCATCGGTTAAGCGGCCATCTTCCAGCACTTGCAGCAGAATGTTGAACACATCCGGGTGCGCTTTTTCCACCTCATCCAGCAGCAGCACCGAGTAGGGCTTGCGGCGCACTGCTTCGGTTAAGTAGCCACCCTCTTCATAGCCAACGTAGCCGGGAGGCGCGCCGATCAGGCGAGCCACGGAGTGCTTCTCCATAAACTCCGACATATCGATGCGCACCATGGCTTCTTCCGTATCGAACAGGAAGTTGGCCAGCGACTTGCACAGCTCGGTTTTACCCACCCCGGTCGGGCCGAGGAACAGGAACGAGCCGTTAGGACGGTTGGGATCGGCAAGGCCCGCCCGAGAACGACGTACCGCGTTTGCCACGGCCTCTACCGCTTCATGCTGGCCAATGACACGCTCGTGCAGGGCGTCTTCCATACGCAGCAGTTTATCCCGCTCGCCTTCCAGCATTTTGGACACTGGGATGCCCGTCCAGCGGGAGACCACCTCAGCAATCTCCTCCTCCGTGACGTTAGAGCGCAGCAGTTGGTGGCTAGCGGTATCCGCTTCACCCTCACCCGCCTCGCTGATTTTCTTCTCCAGCTCGGGAATCTTGCCGTACTGGATTTCCGACATGCGGCCCAAATCACCCTGACGACGCGCCTGCTCAAGGTCGATACGCGCTTGCTCGAGCTCCGCTTTGAACTGCGCGGCGCCTTGAATGCTGGCTTTTTCCGCCTTCCAGATCTCATCCAGGTCAGCGTATTCACGCTCTAAATCGTGAATCTGCTGATTGAGCGCTTCCAAGCGTTTTTTGGTCGCTTCGTCGGTCTCTTTCTTAAGCGCTTCACGCTCCATCTTGAGCTGGATCAAACGACGATCAAGGCGATCCATCTCTTCAGGCTTGGAGTCCAGCTCCATACGAATCCGCGAGGCGGCTTCATCGATCAGGTCGATGGCCTTATCCGGCAACTGGCGGTCGGTGATATAGCGCGTCGAGAGCTTGGCCGCTGCGATGATCGCAGAGTCGGTAATATCGACGCCGTGGTGCACCTCATAGCGCTCTTTCAGGCCACGCAGAATGGCCACGGTATCCGCTTCCGAGGGCTCGTCCACCAGCACTTTCTGGAAGCGCCGCTCCAGGGCCGCGTCTTTTTCGATGTACTGACGGTACTCATCCAGCGTGGTGGCCCCGACACAGTGCAGCTCGCCTCGGGCCAACGCCGGCTTGAGCATGTTGCCAGCGTCCATGGCGCCTTCCGCCTTGCCTGCACCCACCATGGTATGCAGCTCGTCGATGAACAGGATCACCCGGCCTTCTTCCTGGGAGAGCTCCTTAAGCACGGCTTTCAGGCGCTCTTCGAACTCACCGCGAAACTTGGCTCCGGCGAGCAGCGCGCCCATATCCAACGACAGCACGCGCTTCTCTTTCAAACCTTCGGGTACTTCACCGTTGACGATGCGCTGGGCCAAGCCCTCGACGATGGCGGTTTTACCTACACCAGGTTCGCCAATCAGCACCGGGTTGTTCTTGGTGCGACGCTGCAACACCTGAATCGTACGGCGGATTTCGTCATCGCGACCGATGACAGGGTCGAGCTTGCCGTCCAGCGCGCGCTGGGTGAGGTCCAACGTGTACTTGTTCAGCGCTTCACGCTGATCTTCGGCGTTGGGGTCATCAACGCGGGAGCCGCCACGCAGGCTGTCGATGGCCGCCTCGAGACTTTTGCGCGTCAGCCCGGCCTCTTTGAGCAGTTTGGTGATGGCACCGTTCATCTCCAGCGCCGCCAGCAGCACCAGCTCGGAGGCGATGAATTGATCGCCGCGCTTTTGCGCTTCGCGGTCGGTGAGATTGATCAGTTTGACGAAGTCACGCGATGGCTGCACTTCGCCATCGAATTGGCTGACTTTGGGTAGGTCATCCACTAGGCGCTGCAGACCGTCGCGCAGGCGTGAACTGCTGCCGTCGGCTTTCTCGATCAGCGCTTTGATGCCGGTTTCTTTGGTATCAATCAGCGCCAGCAGCAGATGCGCGGGATCTAACTGGTTGTGGCCTTGGCCCACAGCGAGGGATTGCGCCTCAGCAATGGCGGCCTGTAATTTGGCGGTGAATTTATCGAATCGCATGGTATGCCTCCTGGGGATGCCGTGCGTTTGGCCCCACGGCGCTTCCCGATAACCTGTCGTTGAACGTGCTAAAGTCGATTAGCTTGACAAGTTAAATGGCGTCATATCCTCGTATTTCAAGTGACCCTTATTTGATCCAGATCACGCTTGCCATGCGACCGGTATTGCCGTTGTCACGGCGGTAGGAGTAAAAGCGCGACTCACAGGCGGTACAGAAGTGCCCGCCGCTAATGTGGTGAATGCCTAATGCCTCTAGGCGAAAGCGCGCTAGCCGATACAAATCAGCCATATAGTGGCCAAGCCGATAAGGGCTGTGATCAAAAGCATCGGCGGTATCAGGATGTACCGCGACAAAAGCGCCGTACACTTCCGGGCCCACTTCAAACTGCGCGTTAGAAATCGCCGGGCCTAGCCATACCAGAATGTCGTCCGGGTCGCAGTTCATCGCGGCCACCGTAGCTTCCAGCACGCCACCGGCTAGGCCACGCCAACCCGCATGAGCAACCGCCACCTGGGTGCCTTGTCGGTTGCAGAGCAGCACCGGCAAACAGTCTGCGGTGAGAACGACACAAGCGTACTCGCTGCTGCTGGCAAGAGCGGCATCCGCTTCCGGCGTGTCACTCTGATACTCCTGCTGCACCCGCGCACCGTGGGTTTGGTTTAGCCACAGCAGCGGGCGTTCATCGCCGATCTCTTTGTGTAGCAACCGTCGGCACAGTGCAACATGATCGGCATTGTCCCCAACGTGAGCGGCCGGATTGAACGCCGCAAAATTATTCTGACTCGGCCCCGTTTCACGCGTGGTCACAAAAGCTCGCACGTTGGCGGGCGCCGGCCAGTCCGGCAGCAGTAGCGTCGGGCGCAGGTCAATGGCATCGCTCATCGCATGGTCTCGCTATCGTCGCGCAGGTAGTCCAATAACATTAGTAGATCATCGGGCAAGTCGGCTTGAAAAGTGAGGGTTTCGCCACTAACGGGATGCACAAAGCTCAGCTTGCGAGCATGCAGCGCTTGGCGAGGAAACTCGCGCAAAATCTCTTTTAACGGCCCGGCAGCCCCCGGCGGAAGTTTGGCACGGCCACTGTAGAGCGGGTCGCCAATCAGCGGATAGCGGGCGTGGGCCATATGCACGCGGATTTGGTGGGTGCGACCGGTTTCTAGCTGGCAGCGTACGTGGGTGTGAGCACGAAAGCGCTCGACCACGCGAAAATGCGTCACGGCGGGTTTGCCGGACGCCGTGACCGCTTGGCGTTTACGGTCTTTCGGGTGCCGACCAATCGGCGCATCAATGGTGCTGCCCGCTACGGGTTTGCCAATCACCACCGCATCGTATTGACGCGAAACGGTACGCGCCTGAAGTTGCTCCACCAGGACTGTTTGGGCTGGCAGGGTTTTGGCGACCATCATCAGCCCGGTAGTATCTTTATCCAAACGGTGGACGATCCCCGCGCGCGGCACCTCCGCCAGTGTGGGGTGATGATGCAGTAGCGCATTGAGCAAAGTGCCATCCGGGTTGCCCGCCGCCGGATGCACGACCATGCCCGCTGCCTTGTTGATGACGATGACGTCATCGTCTTCGTAGACGATGTCCAGCGCAATGTCCTGGGGCTCGAAACGCGTGTCCTCTTCGATGGTCGCGTTGAGCGTCAGCACTTCATGGCCGTGCAGTTTGGCTTTCGGCTTGACCTTGGCACCATCGACGGTGAGCTCACCGGCGTTGATCCACGCTTTCAAGCGCTCGCGGGAGTAATCGCTGAACAACTCCGCCGCCGCTTGGTCCAAACGTGCACCAGCTAATGATGCGGGCACCCGCTGCGTGGCTTCAACAATACGAGACATGAATGACCTCTCTAAGACGCTAACCGCCCAACTGCGTCACATAATACGCTTAACGTGTCGCTAAGCCTGCGTTTTGCGTCTAGGTGTTTTATAGTGGGCTAACTGCGACCTATTCTACCATTTCTACTTATGGCCATCGTCGCTTTTCGGTGATTGAGGCTTGTTTGCAACGAGGATGATGATGCGCGTTTTTTCCGCTGCCAACCGCTTTGGCGCCCTAGCCTTGAGCCTTGCCCTCCTGGCGGGCTGCGCTAGCAACGACACGACCCCGGAAGAGGAAGATGAGTTTGCGGGGGTACAAGAGCGCGAGCTGTATGAGCTGGCACGCACCGCACTCGATAGCAACCGCTTCCCGATTGCTATCGAGCGCCTTGAAGCCCTGGATACTCGCTATCCGTTTGGCCCCCACGCCGAACAGGCCCAGCTTGAGCTGATTTACGCCTATTACGAAAACAGCAACTGGGAAGAGGCGCGCGCTGCCGCTAGCCGCTTTATCCGCCTGCACCCAGACCACCCCCAGGTGGACTACGCCTACTACCTGCGCGGGCTGTCCGCTTGGCAGGCAGGCCGTTTTAGCCTAGAGCGCCTGCGCTTGATCGACATTTCCAAGCGCGACCTGGGCGCCTCGCGGGATGCCTACAACGATTTCCGCGAACTGATTCAGCGCTTCCCGCAGAGCCAGTACGCGCCGGATGCCCAGCAGCGCATTGTCTATCTGCGTGAGCTATTAGCCCGTCACGAGCTACACGTGGCTGACTACTACCTGCGCCGCGGTGCTTTCTTGGCCGCCGTTGAGCGGGGCCGCTGGGTCATCGAAAATTACCCAGAGTCCAGCGCCACCCGTGATGCGCTAGCCACGATGGTGGAGGGCTATCAAGGCTTAGGCATGGACGACCGCGCCCGCGAGGTGCTCACTGTATTGCGCGAAAACGCGCCGGATCACGAGCAGCTTCAAAACGGCCGCTTTACGCCCAAACATGGCAACAGCGATTAAGCGTTGAATCAGGCCACTAGCGGCCGCCACGTTTAAGCTGTACACCCCATGCATCAATAAAACCACGCTTCGGCGTGGTTTTATTGCGCTCATGCCTAATAAAACTTACTTAACAATAACTTATCAAATCCTAAGCGGTGCCTCGCCCCACAAGCTGAAGCTTGAGCTAACCGAAAGCACCGTGATTGGAAAAGCTTGGCCCCTCCTCCGGTACTGCCTTAAGCCAGTGAGCGCTTACATTAATTCCCAGGCTGCCAGCCATTCACAATGGGGTAGCGACGGTCACGCCCGAAACCACGCGGCGTGACCCGCACTCCTACAGGGGCCTGGCGACGCTTGTATTCGCAGCGATCCACCAGCTTGACGACTTTATAGACATCCTCTTCCTCAAAGCCTGCCGCAATAATCGACTCGGCGCTCATATCCCCTTCGATGTAGCGGACCAAAATGGCGTCCAGCACATCGTAGTCGGGTAGCGAGTCGCTATCCTGCTGATCAGGGGCGAGCTCAGCGCTAGGCGGGCGCTCAATCACCCGCTCGGGAATCGCCGGAGACTGGGTGTTGCGCCAGCGTGCCAAACGGTAGACCCAGGTTTTATACACATCTTTAAGCGCGTTGTAGCCACCCACCATATCGCCATACAGGGTAGCGTAACCCACTGCCATTTCGCTCTTGTTGCCAGTGGTCAGCACCATCAGGCCTTTCTTATTGGAAATGGCCATTAACAGCACACCACGACAGCGCGACTGCAGGTTCTCTTCGGTAGTATCTCGCTCGGTGCCAGCAAAGCTTTCTGCCAAGGTGCCCATAAAGGCTTCCACCATCGGCTCGATGGGCATCACGTCATAGTGCACCCCCAGCAGGTTCGCCTGCTCGGCGGCATCTTGTTTGGAGATATCCGCCGTGTAGTGGTAAGGCATCATCACCGCCTGCACCCGCTGCGGCCCCAACGCATCCACCGCAATGGCCAGCGAGAGAGCAGAATCTATCCCACCAGAAAGCCCCAACACGACGCCCTTGAACCCGCTTTTATTGACGTAGTCGCGCAGGCCGGTCACCAACGCGCAGTAGAGGCTCTCTTCCGGCTCGACGTCGGGTTCAATCTCTCCCGCTTGGGGCTCCCAGGTATCCGCGCTGGTTTGCAGCAACTGGATGGGCATCAAGCCCGCCTGCCAATAGGGTGCCAGCACCTTTAACTGCCCACTGGCATCCACACAGCTAGAACCACCATCAAACACCAGCTCATCCTGGCCGCCGATGGTGTTGACGTAAACAATCGGCCGCTGCACTTCTTGGGCACGCTGCTCTAAAAGGCGCAGCCGCTCGGCGGGCTTATCCTGGTGGTAGGGCGAGGCGTTAAGGCTGATCAGCACTTCGGCGCCCGCTTCATGGGCCGCTTTTACCGGCGCGCCCTCCCATAAATCTTCACAAATCAGCAGGCCAAGCTTGGCGCCTTTATGTTCGTACACCAGCGGCTCAGTGCCGGGGGTAAAGTAGCGCTGCTCGTCAAACACTTGGTAGTTGGGCAGCGCCTGCTTGGCGTACTCCGCTTCCCACTGGCCGTTGTACAGCACACCCGCCAGGTTATAGCACTTGCCTTCACGCACGCCGGGGTAGCCAATAATCACCAACACATCACGGGCAATTTTTTCGGCCATTTTGGCACGAGCTTCCCGCAGGCGGGTTTCCATGGAGGGGCGCAGCAGCAAATCTTCCGGCGGGTAGCCGGATAAAAAAAGCTCGGGGAAGACAACAATATCCGCCCCATGCTCAATCCTCGCTTCTCGCACGGCCTCAATGGCACGCGCGGCATTGCCGGGAATATCTCCCACCAGAGGGTCGAGTTGGGCCATTACCAGCGTTAAGTCTTGCATGGGCGTTAAAATCTCTTGAGAATCTTCGGAATACGGTGGCATCTATATAGTAGATGCATTGTCCCGCAAGGCATGCCAAGTGGCAAAGGCCACACAGCACTAAGAGGGCTGAAAGCAACGAAAGTCTTGCCGCCAGTCACGCCTTGTAACCGCCTTTCCCACTTGGGGAGCCATTGAGGATGAATCTATTGATCATTCGGTTGATTATTTTTGCCGTGCTGCTGTATGCAGGCCTAAAGCTGTACGGTATTTACCGCCAACATAAACTGAGCCACCAGCAGCAAACGCCTCCCCGCCATGAGGGCGGCAATATGGTGCGCTGTCGCTGGTGTGATGTTCACGTACCGGAAAACGAGGCGCTGCGCGATGCGGAACAGTGGTTCTGCTGTAGCGCGCATCGTGACCGTTTTTTGCAGGAGCAGGAAGACAGCAGCAATCGCTAAGCCTCCCCCGCCTTTACGCCAAACGCGCAGCCGTTGGCTGATAAGGCGCAGGATCCATCAGCGGCTTACGCCCCAGCAGCTGGTCTACCAGCAGGTGGGTCGAAGCAGGCGCCAGCACTAAGCCGTTACGGTAGTGCCCGGCATTAATAAACACATTCGGAAAATCGGGCAGTGCGCCAATAAACGGTATGCCTTCTGGCGAGCCGGGGCGCAGGCCCGCCCAATGGTGAGCTACGGGGCAATCTGCCAGCGCGGGGATAATATTCTCCGCGCTCCGCTTGAGCGAGACCAACGCCTCTTCATCAGTGGCTTTATCGAAGCCCGCCTCTTCCAGGGTCGAACCTACCAGCAGCAGCCCGTCGCTACGGGGAATCACATAGCGACCATCCTTTAGCACGACACGTTGCACTAACCCTGGGGGCGCTTGATAAGCAATCATCTGCCCTTTAACGGGGCGCACCGGCAGGCGCACGTTCAAACCCTCTAGCAACTGGGCCGCCCAAGCACCGCCGCATACCACCAACTGCTCGGCCAGCTGCTCGCCTTGGTTGGTATCAACACCCACCACGCGGCCTTGGCGCTGAATAAACCCCTGCACGCTGCACTGCTCTATGAGTGTGACGTTGGGCATAGCGGCTAAGCGCGCCCGTAGCGCTTGGCCCAAGCGCGGGTTGCGCACGCTGCCCAGAGTGGGCATCCAGAGCGCACTGCCTCCCGGTGCGGCTGCCTCTGGCTCTTTTTGATGCACAAAAGCGGCATCTACCCGCTCCAACGGTTTGCCTAACTGGCGTGCCCAGTGCAGTGCCGCATCATCGTCATCCACGTTTAAGTAGAGCAAGCCCTTTTGGCGATACTCCGGGTCGATGCCGGTCTCTTCCAGCAGGCGCAGTGCCAGCGTCGGATAGACACCCTCCGACCAGCGGGAAAGTTGCGATACTGGCTCGCCGTACCGCCATGGGTAGAGCGGCGACACAATACCCCCGCCTGCCCAAGAAGCCTCTTTCCCACATGCCCCACGCTCCACCAGCGTGATATTCTGACCTGCATCTGCCAGTTGCAGCGCGGTCATCATACCAATAACACCACCGCCTATAATTAAGAAATCGCTCACAAATATTGCCCACTATTGCTAATAGAGTCGCTAAAAGAGCCGCTAACAGAGTACCAGCGCATTGGCGGCATAAAGAGAATGAGCATAGTGATGCGTTTCAACAGGTCAAGCTACTGAGAGAGACTATGGCACAGCCTCACCACATCGCTAGGCGAAACAACACGGGCTTTACACTGCTTGAGTTGCTGGTGGCACTCGCCTTAATGGGCATGCTGGCGGCCTGGGGTTTGCCCAACTTTCAGGCATTGGGAGAGCGTTCGGCGGTCGCCAGCGAAGTAAATCGCTTACAAACAGCGCTAACGCTGGCGCGCAATACGGCGATTACACAGCGCAGTGACGTGACGGTTTGCCCTTATAACGGTACAAAAAGCGATGCCTGCACCAGTGACTGGAATGGCCACATCATGGTCGTGGTGGGAGATAAAACGTCAGGAATTGGCGACAGTGAGGTAGTAAGAGTATTTGCACCCACTTCTGGCGTTAAGGTTGACAAAAATGGTCGTAGTCACATGAAGTACGATTCTATGGGCCATGTCGGCCCCTTTTTTAACAGTAGCTACTTCATCTGCCCCATGGATGAGCAAACCAACGTATTAGGTAAGCGTTTAAGAGTCAGCCAGTTAGGTAGAGCTAGAGTGGATGAAGACCCCATTAGCTGTGGCGACTAATGAGATCTTCTAGCAACAGACATATATAATTAAGCAATGCCATCCAGATAGCGCTCGGCATCCAGCGCGGCCATGCAGCCGCTGCCCGCTGAGGTAATCGCCTGGCGATAGATATGATCCATCACGTCGCCACAGGCAAATACACCCGGCACGCTGGTCGCCGTTGCGTTGCCTTCACTGCCCGATTTCACTTTGATATAGCCGCCGTTCATTTCCAGCTGGCCTTCAAAGATGCCGGTGTTGGGGCTATGGCCGATGGCAATAAACAGCCCCGGCGCATGGATCTCTTTGGTGGAGCCATCTTTGGTAGATTTCACCCGCACGCCGGTCACGCCGGTGTTGTCGCCCAGCACTTCCTCTACTTCGTAGAACCATTCCAAAGCAATCTTGCCCGCCTCGGCTTTCTCGAAGAGTTTGTCTTGCAGAATTTTTTCGGCGCGTAGGGTATCGCGGCGGTGTACCAGCGTCACCTTAGAGGCGATATTGGAAAGGTACAGCGCTTCTTCCACGGCGGTGTTGCCCCCGCCTACAACAATCACTTCCTGGTTGCGATAGAAAAAGCCATCGCAAGTGGCGCAGGCAGAAACACCCTGACCCATAAACTGCTGCTCAGTGGGCAGCCCCAAGTAACGGGCGCTGGCACCGGTCGCAATAATCAGCGCATCGCAGGTGTAGGTGCCGCTGTCACCTTTCAGGGTGTACGGTTTTTCGCTTAGACTGACCTCATTGATATGGTCAAACAGCACCTCGGTATTGAAACGCTCGGCGTGCTGCTTCATGCGCTCCATCAACTCAGGCCCCTGGACGCCCTCGGCATCGCCGGGCCAGTTATCCACATCGGTTGTAGTGGTTAATTGGCCACCTGCCTGCATACCGGTAATCAGCAGCGGCTTTAAGTTAGCCCGTGCTGCATACACCGCTGCGGTATACCCTGCAGGGCCGGAACCAAGAATAATCAAACGTTCATGACGCGTTTCCATGACACCACCTTTGTCACAATATTGAGCAAATAACGTTGCAAGAGAGTCTGCCTGAAATGGCGCCAAGTACAAGCTATTACAAGGGTTAGTCTACGCTATTAGGCAAAGATGCCTTGAAACTCTATGGTGAAACACCCATGTGCTATTAATAAGCCATACTATTGATTCGCCATACCAAGAAAAGAGTGACCGTCGCGTAACGCCAAGCAATCAGAGGAGAAAGCCATGAGCAAAATACCCGATACGCAGCATACGTTAGAGGTAGGCAACCAGACGTACCACTATTACAGCCTGCCCAAAGCCGCTGAAGCCCTTGGCAATATCGACCGGCTACCCAAGACGCTCAAAATCCTGCTCGAAAACCAGCTACGCTTCGCTGACGATGAAAGCGTCGACCAGGAAGACATGCAGGCCCTGGTAGATTGGCAGAAAGAGGGTAAATCCAGCCGTGAAATAGGCTACCGGCCAGCGCGGGTATTGATGCAAGACTTTACCGGTGTGCCTGGCGTGGTCGACCTCGCCTCCATGCGCGCGGCGGTGGAAAAACTGGGCGAGGATCCCGCCCGTATCAACCCGCTCTCTCCAGTGGACTTGGTGATCGACCACTCGGTGATGGTCGATAAGTTCGGTCATCCGACGGCGTTCCAAGAAAACGTCGATATCGAAATGCAGCGCAACGGCGAACGCTACGAATTCCTGCGCTGGGGCCAGAAAGCCTTTGATAACTTCAGCGTTGTACCGCCCGGAACCGGTATTTGCCACCAGGTGAACCTAGAGTACCTGGGCCGCACGGTATGGACCAAAGAGGAAGATGGCAAAACCTTTGCCTATCCCGACACGCTGGTAGGCACCGACTCCCACACCACCATGATTAACGGCCTCGGCGTACTGGGCTGGGGCGTGGGCGGTATCGAAGCCGAGGCCGCCATGCTGGGTCAGCCGGTTTCCATGCTGATTCCCGAGGTGATTGGCTTCAAGCTGACTGGCAAGCTGCAGGAAGGCATTACCGCCACCGACCTCGTGCTGACCGTCACCGAAATGCTGCGCAAAAAAGGCGTGGTAGGTAAGTTCGTCGAGTTTTACGGCGATGGCCTGAAAGACCTGCCGCTGGCGGACCGCGCCACCATTGCCAACATGGCCCCGGAATACGGCGCCACCTGCGGCTTCTTCCCGGTGGATGACGAAACGCTCAACTACCTACGCTTAACCGGTCGTGAAGATAGCCAGATCGCGTTGGTTGAGGCTTACAGCAAAGCCCAAGGCCTGTGGCGTGAGCCGGGTGACGAGCCGGTGTTCACTGACACACTCAGCTTGGATATGAACGAGGTAGAAGCAAGCCTTGCAGGCCCCAAACGCCCGCAGGACCGCGTTGCCCTGAAAGATATGGCCAGCGCCTTTAACAAAGTCATGGAAGAGGACGGCAAAGCACGCCCCACCACCGAGAAAGGCAAGCTATCCTCCGAGGGTGGCCAAACCGCCGTAGGTATCGACCGTAGCTACGAGCACGACTTTAAACACAGTGACAGCCAGTCCGTCACCATGGGCGAGCAGGACTTCAGCCTTGACCCCGGCGCGGTAGTCATCGCCGCCATTACTTCCTGCACCAACACCTCCAACCCCAGCGTAATGATGGCGGCAGGCCTGCTGGCCCGCAACGCCCGCGAAAAAGGCTTGACCACCAAGCCTTGGGTAAAAACATCGTTGGCCCCCGGCTCTAAAGTCGTCACCGACTATCTCGCCGCCGCCAATCTTAACGATGACCTAGACGCCCTAGGCTTCAACCTAGTGGGCTACGGCTGCACTACCTGTATCGGTAACTCTGGGCCACTGCCGGAGGAGATTGAAAAAGCCATCAACAACGGCGACCTCACCGTGGCCTCGGTGCTGTCGGGCAACCGCAACTTCGAAGGCCGCGTTCACCCACTGGTCAAAACCAACTGGCTGGCCTCGCCACCCCTGGTCGTTGCCTATGCACTGGCGGGCAACGTGCAGTGCAACCTAACCACCGACCCGCTCGGCCAGGACAGCGACGGCAACCCGGTGTATCTGAAAGACATCTGGCCTTCGCAGGCCGATATCGCCAGTGCCGTCGAGAAGGTGAACACCGAGATGTTCCGAAAGGAGTACGGTGCCGTCTTCGAAGGCGATGAGACGTGGAAAGCCATCAAAGTGCCGGAGGGTAAGGTCTACGAGTGGCCGGAATCGACCTATATTCAGCACCCGCCCTTCTTTGAAGGCATGCAGCGGGAGCCAGACGCCATCGAGGACGTGAAGAACGCCCGCATACTGGCGATACTGGGTGACTCCGTCACCACCGACCATATCTCGCCTGCTGGCTCTATCAAGCCGGATAGCCCCGCCGGGCGCTACCTGCAAGAGCACGGCGTGAAGCCGATCGACTTCAACTCCTACGGCTCACGCCGGGGTAACCATGAAGTGATGATGCGCGGCACCTTCGCCAACGTGCGCATCAAAAACGAGATGCTCGACGGCGTGGTAGGTGGCGAAACCCGCCACGTGCCGAGCGGCGAGCAGATGGCGATTTACGATGCCGCAATGAAATATAAAGAGGAAGGCACGCCGCTGGTGGTGATTGCTGGTAAGGAGTACGGCACCGGCTCCTCGCGGGATTGGGCTGCCAAAGGCACCCGTTTGCTAGGCGTGCGCGCAGTCATTGCCGAATCCTTCGAGCGTATCCACCGCTCTAACCTGATCGGTATGGGCGTGGTACCGCTACAGTTCCCGGAAGGCGAAAGCCGTGAAAGCCTGGGATTAACAGGGGATGAGGAGATCTCGATTGCTGGTTTGAACGACTTAAGCCCCGGCGGCACCGTTCAAGTCGTGATTAAAAATAGCGACGGGGAACGTACCGTTGATGCCAAGTGCCGAATTGATACCGCCAATGAGCTGGCGTACTACCGCCACGGTGGTATCCTTCACTACGTGCTGCGCAAGATGATCGGCGCAGCCTAGAGGTACGACCTTCCAATGCTTGCATAGCCCCCACCTCGGTGGGGGCTTTTTTTGCCAGCGCGCCTGTTTAGAAGGCGCGACGACGATAGAAGCGGTACTCCGGCGACCAGCAAGCTTTTTCGATACGCTCGCGCAGCGCTGTACCGCTGGTCTTCAACGCAACGCCGTTCTGCTGGGCTTGTGCGGCCACCTCAAAAGCAATCGACTTGCTGATATCGCGAATACGCGATAGAGGTGGCAGCAGCGCACCTTTGCCCTCTTTCACTAGCGGCGCTTCGCGGGCCAGCGCCCGCGAGGCGCTCATCAGCATCTCATCGGTCACGCGGTTGGCGTTGGCCGCAATCACACCTAAACCGATGCCTGGGAAGATATAAGCGTTGTTGCACTGGGCAATCGGATAGGTACGCCCGTTATAGACCACCGGTGCGAACGGGCTACCGGTGGCTACCAGCGCTTGACCATCGGTCCAACGAATCACATCCTCTGGCACCGCTTCCGCCTGGGAGGTTGGGTTCGAGAGCGGCATAATCACCGGATGTTCGCAGCCTGCGTGCATGGTACGTACCACCTGCTCGGTGAAGATACCCCGCTGGCCACATACGCCAATCAAGATCGTCGGTTTGATTTGGGCAATGGTCTCTTCCAAGCCCTGGCCGTTCCACTCCGCCACTAGCGAAGAGTCATGGGCCAAACGGCGCTGGAAATCCCGCTGCCACGTTTGATCCGTGGTCATGAGCCCTTCACGGTCGACGATAAAGATGCGCGCCCGCGCTTCCGCTTCGGTCAGGCCTTCCGCCTCCATGGCGACCACGACCTGCTCGGCGATACCACAACCGGCAGAGCCACCGCCAACAAACACCACACGCTGCTGGGCAATCGTCTCTTCGCGGGCTTGGCAGGCCGCCATCAGTGTACCTACCACCACAGAGGCCGTGCCCTGCACGTCATCGTTGAAGCAGCACAGTTCGTTACGGTAGCGCTCCAACAGCGGCACGGCGTTAGCCTGGGCAAAATCTTCAAACTGCAGCAGCACATTCGGCCAGCGGCGCTTCACGGCAGCAATAAACTCCGCCATAAAAGCATCGTACTCTTCCTGGCCTACCCGTTCATGGCGCCAGCCCATGTACATCGGGTCATCCAGCAGCGCTTGGTTATTGGTGCCTACGTCGATCATGATCGGCAGCGTATAGGCTGGGCTAATCCCGCCGCAGGCGGTATAGAGCGCCAGCTTACCGATAGGAATCCCCATGCCACCAATGCCCTGGTCGCCAAGGCCAAGAATGCGCTCGCCATCGGTCACCACGATCACTTTGACGTTATCTTTGGTGGCACTACGCAGGATGTCGTCCATATGCTCGCGATCCGGGTAACTGATAAACAGCCCCCGGTGGTTGCGGTAGATATTGGAGAACTCCTGGCACGCCTGGCCAACCGTTGGCGTGTAGATAATTGGCAGCATCTCTTCCAGATGCTCAGAGACAAGACGGAAATAGAGCGTTTCGTTGTCATCCTGAATGGCACGAAGGTGAATATGGCGCTCTAAATCGCTATGGCACTGCTGGTACTGGCGGTAAACACGCTCAAGCTGATCATCAATGGTTTCGACTTTTTGTGGCAACAAACCTATCAGGTTAAACGCTAGCCGCTCCTCCTGAGTAAACGCGCTGCCTTTGTTCAATAGCGGCATTTCAAGCAGCGAAGGACCGGCGTAAGGAATGTACAGGGGGCGTTTACTCGTCGTAGACATAGGCACTCTCTTTTTATGTCAATTGCTGTTGCAATGCAGCAACGCTGGGCGTTGTCGGCGTTTGAGCGTAATGTAACATGCTAGTACGACAAAGGTGGCAGAGACTTGACGTCCTCCCCGCCTAAAGGACGGGGATTCCAACTTCTTGAGGGCAACGTCCTGCCCCGAGACTGAGGATATTCCGGGCCGCATTCACGTCCCGGTCGTGGAGTACACCACACTCCACGCACTCCCAGCCCCTTACTCGCAACCCGTTGACGCCCTGCGGCCCGCTAAGCGAGCCGCACGACGAACAGGCGCGGGTGGTGTTGGTTTCGCGAACGACCTTGAAGACGATGCCTGCGTGAGCGCATTTATATTCCAGCGTCGTTTTCAGTTGTGACCAGCCAGCGTCGTAGACGCTTTTGGCCATCCTGGTCTTCGCGAGCCTGGTTGAGGAAACATCGCCCACGACGATTTCGCCGTACTGGTTGACGAGTTTCCGGGAAAACTTGTGCTGCGCGTCCTGGCGACGGTTCTTGATCTTGGCGTGAATAGCTTTTACCCGCCGCTTGTTGCGGGCACGTTGGGCTGTCGCCAACTGGTCTTCCATACGGCGGTAGAAGCGGCTGTTTTCCAGCCTTCCTCCATCGCTACAGGTGGCCACATCCTTGAGCCCAAGGTCGATGCCAACGGCACCCTGCCCAAGCGTCGGTTGAACGTCCACCTCGACCGCAACATTGAAATACCACCGGCCCCGGCTATCTTCGTTGAAACTGCCGGCACGGAACTTGTATGTCGACAGGCCGTAGCTATCCCACACCTTGAAGTAGGTGCCGTTGTGAAATACCTGCCCGTTCTTCCACTTGGCCGCGCCGGTATTGACCGGAATCCAGCCAAGTGAGCGGCGCACACCGCCGGACTTGCGCCAATTCAGGCGGGGCTTTTTGAACTGCTTGCGGCGGGCAACGTATTCAGCAGCAATGCATTGCAGCGTTTGGCTGTGCAGGCCGAGGTCCTTGCCAGCCCCCTTGGTATAGGGGTGCATGTCGTAGGCAGACAGAAACAGACCTTTCTCCCGAATGGCTCGGGAAGACAGTTCGTTGAGGTAGTTCCAAACAAAATTCACGCTGCGGGCCATGCGGTTAAGCTCGGCGGCGTGTTTGTCCTTCACTCGAACCTTGAGGGTCTTGGTCTGCTTCATGGCTTCGAATATACTTGGTCTATGGAAACCAAACAAGCTATCAGAACAGGAAGGCACTGCGTTTTTGAACTCCACGTCCATTTGGTCTTCGTCACCAAGTATCGGGGCAAGGTGTTTACCGGCGCGCATCTCAACTCCCTCGAATTACTTTTCGACCGAGTGTGTCGGGACTTCGAGGCGGAGCTACAGGAGTTCAACGGTGAAACCGATCACGTCCATTTGCTTGTCAACTTTCCACCCAAAGTGGCGGTATCCAGGCTGGTGAATAGTTTGAAGGGGGTATCCAGCCGGCGGATGAAGTTACTACACCCTGAACTGGTGCAGCCCGCCTACCGGAAGAACTCGCTGTGGAGTCCAAGCTACTTTGCGGGAAGTGTCGGAGGCGCCCCCCTGAGCATGGTCAAACAGTATATTGAGCAACAATCGAGGCCGGACTAGGGGCGCTCTCGCGCCCCTCGCTATCCATCCTCGCACTAGAAGAAGTACGGGGTTTTTCGCGATGTTCGATAAAAAAACGCCTTGGCGTTAACCAAGGCGCTATGACGCAGTTTGAACGGCGGAACGTTTAGCAGCTTTTCGCTACCGGCTTGCGCCCTGCTTCGCCATCAAAAAATAGCGGGCGCAGCTTAACGCCTGCCATGTTGCCAGCGAAGGCCGCTGCCATCCACACCCAGCCATGCAGGCTGCCGGAAGCAATGCCGCTAAAGTAAGCGCCAATGTTGCAGCCAAAGGCCAAGCGAGCCCCGTAGCCCAGCATAATGCCGCCAATCACCGCCGCCAGCACAGATTTAAGTGGAATACGGAAGTTAGGGGCAAAGCGCCCGGCCAGGTTGGCCGCTGCCAGCGCGCCCAACATAATGCCAACGTTCATCACCGTGGTGATGTCTCCCCATACGCTGGCTTCCAGCGCGGCGGCATTGCCGGGTGCCTGCCAGTAGCCCCACTGGCTCACATCGCCACCCACCAGCTCAAAGCTTTTGGCTCCCCACAGTGCAAATGCAGAGGTGATCCCCCAGGGGCGGCCAGCCAGTGCCAGCGTGGCAAAGTTTAGCAGTGCCAGGGCGACCGCTCCGGCGACTAATGGCCACGGGCCGGATAACCAACGCTCGGCTCCAGGCTTATCCACCATCGGGGCTTGCTCTAGATGACCGTGGCGGCGCTTCTCCATAATCACGGTCAACACCGCAATCGCAGCAAACAGCACCAAGCTAATGCCGATGCCTCCACCCACACCGGCTACATTGACCAGCGATACCGGCTGGAAAGCGGGCAAGCTTTGCCACCAAGCAAAATGCGCGGTACCAATCACCGACCCCACGATAAAAAATACCAGTGTAATCAGCATGCGTGCATTACCGCCGCCTGCGGTAAACAGCGTGCCCGACGCACAGCCGCCGCCTAGCTGCATACCTACTCCGAAGATAAACGCGCCCACTAATACAGAAATACCGATGGGAGAAACGAAGCCGCGCACTTCCGTACCAAACAGGCTGCCCGCGCCCAGCGCCGGGAAGAACAGCACCACGGCAATCGCCAGCATGACCATTTGCGCCCGCAGCCCACGCCCACGGCGCTCGGTAATAAACACCCGCCACGCCGCTGTAAAGCCAAACGCCGCGTGGTACAGCACCATACCCAGCAGGCCACCTACGATCATAAGTAAGCCGATATTGGCGCTAAACAGCACACCAATCACCAAGGCACCCAGCACAATGGCCGCAGTTGCCAATAGAGGCACTCGATAGTTAACCGGTGCCACCGTAGAGGTCGTCGCCATAGCTCACCTTTAAGTAATGCTAAAAGCGCCGACAGAAATCAAGCGCTTAGCTAATTTAGATAAGGGTTATCAAGTGATCAAACAAACCGTCCAAGCCCTACCGCAGCACGCAGCCGATCCATGGTCACGGCGGCTTCCTCACGGGCACGCTCAGCGCCTTTTTGCAGAACTGCTTCAATATGCGCCGGGTCTTCCATCAGCGCATTATAACGCTCACGAGGGGCGCTTAGGTGGGCGTTGACATACTCAAATACGCGGTCTTTCGCTTCGCCCCAGCCAATGCCCTCTGCGTACTGCTGGCGCATAGCCAACGCTTCGGATTCACTCGCGAAGGCTGAGAAAATCTGGAACAGGGTGCAGGTATCCGGGTCTTTCGGCTCGCCGGGTTCCAGCGAGTTGGTTTTGATTTTACGCACCAGCTTCTGCAGCTTTTTCTCGCTCACAAACAGCGGAATCGTATTGTTGTAGCTTTTGGACATCTTGCGTCCATCCAGCCCTTTCAACACTTCCACCTTCTCATCCACGACGGCTTCAGGCTGTACAAAGTACTGGCCTTTAAACAGGTGGTTAAAGCGGCCAGCCATATCTCGCGCCATTTCGATATGCTGAATCTGGTCGCGGCCAACCGGCACTTTATTCGCATTGAACATCAAAATATCGGCGGCCATCAGTACCGGATAGCCGAACAGCCCCATGGTGACGCCTTTATCCGGGTCTTGATTACCGGCCTCTTCATTCTCTGCCACGGCGGCTTTATAAGCGTGGGCGCGGTTCATTAGCCCCTTGGCACACACGCAGGAGAGCATCCACATCAGCTCTGGAATTTCCGGGATATCCGACTGGCGGTAAAAGATCGCGTTGTCGGTATCCAGGCCAAGCGCCAGCCACGTCGCGGCGATCTCCAGGCGAGACTCCTGCACGCGCTTCGGGTCTTGGCACTTGATCAGCGCGTGGTAGTCGGCAAGAAAGTAGAACGACTGCACGTTCGGATCCTGGCTTGCCTCAATGGCAGGCTTAATGGCACCGACATAGTTACCCAGGTGCGGCGTTCCAGTAGTGGTGATGCCGGTGAGAACGCGGGTTTTGGCTGTCTGACTCATGATGTTCTAGCTCTTAGGTAAATACGCCTATCATAACGTTTCGCCAGACGGGTGGCGAACAGCTTCAACGCCAGTCTATTAACGACCAAATCAGCTCACCATCACCAGACGACGGTGGAACATTACAACTCCCCCAACTGGCCTGCTCTTCGTCATCCAGTAAATTAAAGGCAGTACGCAGCGCCGCTTCATCATAATTAAAATCATTGCTTCCGCCGCCGCTAAACTCAATATTCGCCTCAGTGAATTTTAGGCCATTGACATTATAAGGCGCGACTAGCAAAGCGCCGTTTAAGTCTCTTCCTCCGCCGCCCTTTTGTGAATAGTTACCCAACACAATAATCAACCCATCAAAACTGGAATTCCCTCCAGCATTATAATTACCTTTAACCACTAACACACCCGCACCGGATATATTATTTGCATCGATGGCACCATTTACAAAAGTGATCTGCTCGTTGCCTTTACTTCCAAAAGCAGCATTATTTTCAATACTTCCTCCCTGCACTTGAACAGTATCACTTCGGGTACGCAGCATCTCGATAAAAGCATGTAATTTTTCAGCACTTTCACCACGACTAAATACCCCATTAGGAATGCCTCCCTGGATATTATCGTTGGCGGCGTTAGCGCCGGAGAACCTTTCAAGGTCGCCTTGGGTTACCGTAATATCAGGAACACTGTCTTTACCATTAAACTCTGCTTTAGAGTTTGGAAGAGATAAGCTACCAACAGGGCTTACGACGGTTAAAGGGGATAAGTCATCAAAGCTGCACCACTCGGGGCTAGCAGCCGAAGATGTAATGGCAATATCTTCATAAGCATGATCATAGTGTATTGAACCGGCACCACTTACGCTCAAGCTTTCCGAGAAAACGCGCCCCATCAAACTAGCTGAGCCGCTGATTGAAACATTACCAAACGGGGCAAGTACTTCACCATACATATCACCATCAGAATTCATTGCAACTGCGCTACCTTCTCCCTCATATAACGAGATAAAAGAAAATGCAGGCACCAATTCCCCTCCAACTTCAACAACAGGATTAAAACCACTCATCTCAAAAACATTTGACCCGTTGAAATCAAACTTACCCTTGGAAATAATACGTAGCGAAGCACCTTCACGCAGGGTAATAGCAGAGTCTCCCCATAGAACTAGTGACACATTGGAATCTACAACAATCACCGTGGGCTTTCCTATAACCAAGCCCTCCCCGCCTATGGTCAAACTATTAACATGAAAAACTTCATATCCGCCTATAAACTGGGACTCTCCTAGCACCCTTGAATCTTCCGGGCCATTCCAGTTTTGAACGCTTACATTTCTAGGATTGCTTTTAAAGCTATACTCATCGTAAATTTCTCTCACTCCATAATCAGGACAGGCTTGCCCTTCCCGAACGACCTTTAACCCTTCACTTAAATAATCTTCAAATACAACTCCAGGAAAACTGCGGTTCTGTTCCCCCTCAATTCTATTACCTATTTGTGTATAGATATCTGGTGAGATTACATCACCACCAATGGCATAGGAAGTAGCCCCTCTACGACTACCATTTGGTTGCAAGGGATTAACACTCCCCCAATTTCCTGATACTTTTACAGAAACGTTAGCAAGAACATTTCCATCTACTCTAGTGCCAACCTGAAAGAGCACACTACTTTCAGAGTATATATTTCCTGTTATTAACGCATCATTACCTTTTAGAGTAACGTCTCCCATGCTATGTACATCACCATCTATAGGCATGGTATTGGTGACTTCCATATTTCCGGCTGTAAATATATCTCCCGTAACACCTGGAGCAGACCCCATATTAAAATTCAGCAGGCTATTTTCGTGAAGAGATACTAGTGAGGCTTTCCCACCACTGTTTCCCATGAGGTCATAAGCACCTAACTGTGAATCAAAGCTATCAACAGCAACGCCCCCTCCCCCTTCAAAAGACGCACCGTAACAAGTGATAATACCATTGCTTAAAATGCCACTAAGGTCGGCACCTTTAAATTCGTAACGATAAACCAGCGCCGAATCGCGCGCTGCACTATTACGTAGCCCACGATCCCAGGAGGTTATCGTGACTGTTTGCGCTTCTGCATCTATCTCAAACTGAAGTTCCAGATTTGCTAGCAGCTCTTCTTTTATTTGGCGCTGTTCATCCTCATCTCGTTCATCAAAATTGGCAGGAAGCAGATCTTCAATAAATTGATCCAAGGTACCTGCTTGAAGTAGCTGAGCGATCTCATCACCCGTTAGCTTTCCTTCCGTCTCTTCAAGCAGTTGCGGATTTGCCACTAACTGTCCTAAATATTCGTTGCGACTTGCAGTATTGACAGGATTAACTAACGACGCCAAGGTATTTTCAGCGGTCATTTGCGCTTGAACCGAAGAGCGAAAGTTGCCTGCCAGCCGCTCATCCACAAGGGAGGACTGCATAGCACTCATACCCACCACCATGGAGGCCGATAACAAGGCCATGACAACAAAGAGTGCCGCGCCTTTTTGCTGCTTTTTCATTGTTACCTCACTCGGGATTGGTGGTTGTTACGATATCTCGTTTGGTGACATGGAATATTAGCGACTCACCACCCTGCATCACCGGGACTTTAACTTTATATTGATGATCTTGGCCTTCTTCTGGTATCGCCAACGGCTCCTGGTCTTCGCTACACTCCGCGTCGCTAATAACGTGACTTTCTTCAAAATCTTTATAAAAATTTATAACCGGTTGATTATCTTTGTCGGTATCTCTAATTGTGCAAAGACACTGGGCATCCGCTATAGAGCAAGAAAGCGCATAGCGATCAACATCGTCTTCCTTGCGCAGCTCTTCCGCTAAAATCTGCGTTAAAAACACCACCGTTTCCTGTTTTCGGCTTAGCTCGTCTACTTTTTTAAAGGTTTGAAATGTGGTCAAAAAAAGCTGTCCGGCGCCTAGAATAATCAGGGTGCCAATTGCCATAGCAACCATTAGCTCAACAAGGGTAAAACCTGATTGGCGTTGGTAGAGCATCATCAGTTACCTAGAAGATCAGGGAGACGAAAGGTGTAAGTAAACGTTTCATCAGTACTGGCTGAATCATTGTCGTTGAGTGTAATTAAAATATTGAATTCACACTCTGCCGTACCAAGCTCAATATCTCCTGAGAAGTGGCGTATTGGTGTGTCGCTATCTGCAAACCAGCTTGATTGCCAATCACTTAATATATTGTCAACCATGTCGTCACAGCTAGCTTCTTGGGCTAGCTGCGCCCAAAGCCTCTCCTGCGCATCCACAGCGGCAAGTGTTACCACCGAGCGCTGGTACCCTTCGGTCGCGCTTTGCAGGGCTTTTATCTGCATCGCGGCCACCCCCATCAGGCCAAAGGCAAGCACTACCAGCGCGATCAGCACCTCAATGAGTGAGAACCCTTGCTGATGCTTCATTACCAGCACGCCTCTGGGGCACGCCCCCCTTTTGCATTTAAGGTGAGATCTTCATCACAGCCGTCTGAGCGTTGGGTCGTCGCGGTTAATATATAGCCGCCGTCGCTTTGGCTACCACTAGCGACTGAAATGGCGTAATGGCCGCTCGGAGAAAGTGTCATCTCCAAATCACACTCTGCATAGGTGTAGTCACGGGAGTAGCAGCGCTCCATTTCTGAAGCCGCTTGCAAGAGTGCCGTCTGGCCATCAGAGCGAACGGAGCGTTCGACGTAGCGGGCGTAACTGGGGTAGGCGATGCTGGCGATGATCCCAATAATGACCACCGCAATCAGTAATTCGATGAGGGTAAAGCCGCGCTGGTGCTTACCATAATCCCCTGCGCGGCGATTAAAACCATAAGTCACTAAGCGATGCTCCCATATCGGTTTACTCATACTTGGAGTATGTCTTAAACCGATACGGTTTGCATTATCCGCTGACGATCACCTGTTCACGCAGCTCTTTGGGCATAGAGAATGTAATGTTCTCTTCACGCCCCTGCAGTTCGACGGGGGCTTCCGCGCCCAGTGTCTGCAGCTTATCAATGACGCCTTTGACGAGCACTTCAGGGGCGCTCGCGCCAGCGGTGACGCCAATACGTTTTATGCCTTCTAACCACGATGGATCGATTTGCTCGGCGTTATCGATCAAGTACGCGGGGGTGCCCATACGCTCAGAAAGCTCACGCAGCCGGTTGGAGTTCGAGCTGTTGGGGCTACCGACCACCAGCACCAAGTCGCTATCCGCCGCCAACTCACGCACCGCGTCCTGGCGGTTTTGAGTGGCGTAGCAGATATCGTCCTTACGTGGCCCCTGGATCTCCGGAAACTTTTCCCGTAGCGCGTCGATCACCTTGGCAGTGTCATCCATGGAGAGTGTGGTTTGCGTCACGAACGCCAGTGCCGAGGGGTCGTTGACGACCAGATTGGCAACGTCCTGTTCGTCTTCCACCAGATAGATCTTGCCACCGTGGGAGGTGTCATAGCGCCCCATGGTGCCTTCTACTTCCGGATGGCCTTCGTGGCCAATCAGAATGCACTCCTGGCCGCGCTTGGCGTAGCGCAGCACTTCCATATGCACTTTGGTGACCAGCGGGCAGGTGGCATCAAACACTTTCAGGCCACGCTGCTCGGCATCCTGCTGCACCGCGCGGGAAACGCCGTGGGCAGAGAAGATGACAATCACATCGTCGGGCACTTCATGGAGCTCTTCCACGAAGACCGCACCGCGTTCGCGCAGGGTTTCTACTACAAAGCGGTTGTGCACCACTTCATGGCGAACGTAAATCGGCGGGCCGAAGACATCCAGCGCGCGGTTGACGATATCAATTGCGCGGTCGACCCCCGCACAAAACCCGCGCGGGTTGGCTAGCTTGATCTGTACGGGCTGAGATGACTCTGATGACTGCATAAAAGCGCCTTGATGCAACCTGCATCGCTCAGGAAATTAGTGTGTGGTGATCGGCGTGACGTTGAGCACTTCAACCTCAAACGTCAATGTACGCCCTGCCAGCGGATGGTTGAAGTCAACTTCTACGCGGTCACCGTCAATGGTTTTGACCACGCCAGGCAATTCCGTTCCTGCTTTATCAGCAAACGACATCACCATACCGATTTCAGGCGCTTCATCACCGAAGTCGGCCCGCTTCAGGGTTTGAATATTCTGCGGGTTGTGCTGGCCAAACGCATGTTCAGGGGTAATGTGAAACGTCCCGCTCTGGCCCGCTGCCATACCTTTGATGGGATGCTCAAAGCCGGGCGGCAAATTGCCGTCGCCATACTGAAACGTGGCTGGGGCCTTCTCTTTGGTGGAGTCCACCACCGTGCCATCTTCCAGCTTCAGCGTGAAGTGCAGGGTAATTTCCATCCCGTCGTCAATTAGGTAATCCATGATGCCTCACTCATTGGCATGTTAAGAAGATGAAGAGTGCGCGGCTTTTTTGCGGCGACGCTCGCCCATCACCGACTCCCAGATAAGGCCAATGGCCCCTAGGGTAATGCCGATATCCGCCACGTTAAAGGCGGGGTAGTACCAGCCTGCCGCATGGAAAGAGAGAAAATCCACCACATAGCCATGAATTAAGCGGTCGTATAGGTTACCCAGCGCCCCACCGATAATGAGCGGCAAGGCGATAGCGAGCAGCTTCTCATCTGCACGAATGCGCGACAGCCACACGGTGAGGCCAATGCTGGCACCAATGGCAATGGCTGCAAAAAACCAGCGCTGCCAGCCGGGGTGTTCGGCCAAAAAGCTAAACGCCGCGCCGGTGTTGTGCAGCAGCGTGAGGTTGAAAAACGGCAAGACTTCAACCGGCTGTGCATAGCTTAAAAAGTGGCTAGCGGCATACTTCGTCGCAAGATCCAACGCAATGACCGCCACGGCTAGCCATAGCCAGCGCAGCGGCCGCCGCATGGGCGGCCGCTGGGGGTGTAGATCGTTCGCTGAAGAGGCGTTAGGCATAGTGACGAATCTCACCGCTGCCTTCGGGCAGGTTACTTACACAGCGGCCACACAGGTCCGGGTGCTCGGCAACGCTGCCTACGTCTGCCCGGTGGTGCCAGCAGCGCTCGCACTTGGCATGCCCACTGGCGCTCACCGCAACCTTCAAGCCTTCAAGCTCAGTGCTTTCGGCATTGGCGGCATCTGCCAGCGGTGCCAAATGCACTTCACTGGTGAGCATCACAAAGCGCAGCTCGTCGCCCAGCTTCGCTAGCGTCGCGTGCAGCTCGTCATTGACGAACAGCGTTACTTCCGCCGCCAAGCTACCCTTGATCACTTTGGCGTTACGGGCGTCTTCCAGGCATTTGTTCACTGAGTGCTTCACTTCCAGCACCTGCTCCCAGAAAGCGCGGCCCATCTCGGCGCCCTCATCCAGCGTGGAAAGCCCGGTGTAGTAAGTCTCCAGCAGCACGCTATCGCCACGCTCGCCTGGGATATGCTCAAAGATCTCCTCGGCGGTGAACGACAGAATTGGCGCTACCCAGCGGCTTAGCGCTTCCACCACGTGATAAAGCGCGGTTTGCGCGCTGCGGCGGGCCAGCGAGTCGGTTTGAGTGGTGTACTGGCGATCCTTGATCACGTCCAGGTAGAAGCCGCCCAGCTCCCGTGCGCAGAAGCCGTGTACCTGCTGATACACATCCAGGAAGCGGTACTCCTCGTAGGCGGTTTCGATGCGGCCTTGAAGCTGTGCGGCACGATCCACGACCCACTGGTCCAGCGCCAGCATATCGCCAAACGCCACTTGGTCTCGCTTGGGATCAAAGCCGTTCAGGTTGGAAAGCAGGAAGCGCGCGGTGTTGCGGATACGACGGTACACATCGGCAGTGCGCTTGAGGATTTCATCCGAGACGGCCATTTCACCGGAGTAGTCGGTAGACGCTACCCACAGGCGTAGAATATCGGCGCCCAGCTTATCCATCACGCTTTGCGGCGCGACCACATTACCGATGGACTTAGACATCTTGCGGCCCTGGGCATCCACCGTGAAGCCGTGGGTCAGCAGCTGACGATACGGGGCATGGCCATCAATCGCCGCACCGGTGAGCAGCGACGAGTGGAACCAACCGCGGTGCTGGTCCGAGCCTTCCAGGTACAAGTCAGCGCGCGGGCCGCTTTCATGGCCGTGGGGGTGCGAGCCGCGCAGCACATGGCGGTGGGTAGTGCCCGAGTCGAACCACACGTCCAGCGTATCGGTGACTTTCTCGTAGTCGGCGGCTTCCGCGCCCAGCAGCTCGGAAGGCTCCAGTTTGAACCATGCCTCAATGCCCTCTTGCTCCACGCGCTTGGCAGCTTCTTCCATCAGCGACACGGTGTTGGGGTGCAGCTCACCGGTTTGCTTATGCAGGAAGAACGGAATCGGCACGCCCCAGTTACGCTGGCGAGAGATACACCAATCCGGGCGGTTGGCAATCATGCTGTGCAGACGCGCTTGCCCCCAAGCAGGGGTGAATTCCGTCGCCTCGATACCGGCCAGCGCGCGCTCGCGCAGGGTTTTGCCATCTTTACCCTGAATATCCATACCGACGAACCACTGGGCCGTGGCGCGGTAGATCACTGGCGTTTTATGACGCCAACAGTGCATGTAGCTGTGGGTGATCGGCGTGTGGGCCATCAGCGCGTTCACGTCACGCAGCTTCTCGATGATGTTCGGGTTGGCTTTCCAGATCATCTGACCGCCGAAGAACAGCAGGTCATCCGCGTAAACGCCGTTGCCCTGTACCGGGTTCAGCATGTCGTCAAAGCTCATGCCGTGCTCGCGGCAGGTGACAAAGTCATCCATACCGTAAGAAGGGGCCGAGTGAACGATACCGGTACTGCCCACCTCAGACTCAACGTAATCCGCCAGATAGACCGGCGAGAGGCGGTCGTAGAACGGGTGGCGGAAATTGATCAGATCAAGCTGTTTACCTTGTGTGGTAGCCACTACTTCACCCTGGAGACCAAAGCGCTCTAAGCAGCTCTCGACCAGCTCTTCGGCTAACAGCAGCAGGCGCTCGCCGGTGTCTACCAGCGCGTAGGTGAAATCGGGGTGAACGTTCAGCGCCTGGTTGGCGGGAATGGTCCACGGCGTGGTGGTCCAAATCACCACGGCGGCGGGCTTTGACAGCTCGCTTAAACCAAACGCAGCCGCCAGCTTGTCGGCGTCTTCCACGGGGAAGGCAACGTCGATGGCATCGGATTTTTTATCAGCGTACTCGACTTCCGCCTCGGCCAAGGCCGAGCCACAGTCAAAGCACCAGTTCACCGGCTTCAGACCCTTGAAGACGTAGCCCGCCTCGACCATATCCGCCAGCGCGCGGATCTCGCCCGCTTCGTTGGCGTAATCCATGGAGCGATACGGATGATCCCAGTCACCGATGACACCCAGGCGCACAAAGTCCACCAGTTGGGTTTCGATTTGGGCACCGGCGTACTCACGGCAAAGCTCACGGGCTTTATCCGCCGGAAGGTGCTTGCCGTGGGTGGTCTCGACCTTGTGCTCAATGGGCAGGCCGTGGCAGTCCCAACCCGGCACGTAGGGCGCATCAAAACCCGCCAGGTTTTTGGACTTAACGATAATATCTTTAAGAATTTTATTAACGGCGTGACCGATATGGATACTGCCGTTGGCATAGGGAGGGCCATCGTGCAGTACAAACAGCGGCGCACCCGCACGGGCTTCGCGCAGGCGCTGGTATAGGTTCATATCCTGCCACTGGGAAACACGCCCTGGCTCCTGCTTCGGCAGCATGCCGCGCATAGGAAAGTCGGTTTCTGGCAGGTTTAGCGTGTGCTTATAGTCCATAGTCCGGTCAGCCGTCGTTAGTATCGGCGGCGTCATCCGCCGAAGTGAAATCAGAAGAAGCGGTCTCACGCCCAAGCGGGGCCGAGGCCAGCGGAAGAGAGGTCGTTAGATCAGCGTCGGCGGTCGCAAAGTAGCGGCGCGCCTTGGCTTGGTCCTGGTGAATCTGTGCTTTTAGCGCGTCAAAATCGTCAAACTTCACTTCCCCGCGCAGCCGAGCGCAGGGGTAAACCGTCAGCCGCTGGCCATACAGATCGCCGGAAAAATCCAGCAGGTGCACTTCCAGCGTCGGGCGTTTGGCACCTACCGTGGGCCGAAAGCCGACGTTCGCCACGGCGGGATAGCGCTCACCGCTGGCAAGCTCGGCCACGACCGCAAACACGCCACGCAGCGTCAGCGGCTGGGGCAGCAGCGGCAAATTGGCCGTGGGCACACCGATGGTGCGCCCCAACTGCTGGTCGCGCACCACGCGGCCATGCAGCGAATAAGGCCTGCCCAACAGGCGGGCGGCCACTTCAAAGTTACCGCTGGCCAGCAGCGTACGCACTCGGGTGCTTGATACCCGCTCGTCATCGACCTTGAAGGTGCGAGTATGCTCTACGCCAAAGCCGTGAGTGCGCCCCACGGCTTCTAACAAACTGAAGTCGCCACGACGATCACAGCCAAAGCGGAAGTCGTCGCCCACCACTAGATGCTTAACGCCCAACCCATCAATCAGCACCTGATCGATAAACTCGCGCCCGGTCAGGCTGCGCAAGGCATCGTTGAACGGCAGGCACAGCACCTGCTCGGCACCGTGGTCGCGCAGTAGGCGCACTTTTTCCCGCAGGCGCGTTAAGCGCGGCGGCGCTTGGTCTCCGGCAAAAAACTCGCGGGGCTGAGGCTCAAACACCACCACGGTCAGCGGTACGTTCAGGCGCGCAGCGTGCTCGCGGCACTGCTGTAGAATCGCCTGATGGCCGCGATGCACGCCATCGAAATTACCAATGGTCGCCACACAGCCACGATGGGACGCTGTCAGATTGTGCAGACCTCGAATGACGTGCATGGCACCTCTTTTTTAAAAGCTTGTTTTAAAAGCGTTTTCCGTTTTAAGGCCGTTGGCCGTTTTCAAAGCGTTTGATTATAACGAACGCGCTGCTCTGGTGCAGAAGAAGATAATAGCGCTCACGCGCCTGCCCCTTCCCTAGCCGTTCATTTTAAAGTGGCGAAGCCGCAGGCCAAGCGCCGTTAACCAGATAAAGTAAAGCCCGCCTCCGAGCACTACTAGCCCGGCCACCCAGCTGACGCGCTGCCATAACCCAAACTCTAACCACACCTGCCAATCAGGTGAGACTAACATAAGCGCCACGCTCATCAGCACGCAGCCGCCGACTAACTGCACCGCGTAACGCCTCCAACCCGGCTGAAACACCAGCACCTGCTGTCGATAAAGCAGATACCCCAGCAGCCCCGCGTTTAAAAATGCAGAGAGCGCAGTGGCCAACGCCAAGCCCGCGTGGGCCAGCGGCCAAATCAGCAGTAGGTTGAATACCATATTCGCGACCATGGCGATAATGCCTACCTTCACCGGTGTTTTGGTGTCCTGACGGGCGAAGAAACCAGGCGCGAGCACCTTAATCAGCATAAAGGCCACCAGCCCAAAGGCATAGGCACGCAGGCTCATGGCCGCCATCTGAATATCGTTATCGGTCATCGCCCCGTAGTGGAACAGGGTAATCAAAAACGGCTCCGCCAGTACCGCCAGCGCTAGGGCTGCAGGCACGCCCAACAGCAGCACCACACGAATCGCCCAATCCAACATAGCGGAGAAGTGCTCGGTGGACTGCTCCGTATGACGTTTGGAGAGCGCAGGCAAAATAATGGTGCCAATCGCCACACCAAACACGCCAAGCGGCAGCTCTACCAACCGATCCGAGTAGTAGAGCCACGAAACGCTGCCCGCGGCCAACAGCGATGCCAGCACCGTATCCAGCAGCAGGTTGATCTGCGATACCGATACGCCAAACAGCGCCGGGGCCATCAGTTTTAAAATACGCTTGACGCCATCGTGGGCGAAGTTAGGCCACGGCGTCGGCAGCAGCCCCAAGCGCAGCAAAAACGGCACCTGAAACGCAAGCTGAGCCGCCCCGGCAATCAATACGCCCCACGCCAGCGCCATGGCGGGCTCTTCCATCAGGGGCATCAAAAACAGCGCCGCGCCGATCAGCGAAATATTCAGCAGCACCGGTGTAAATGCGGGCACTGCAAAGCGGTTCCAAGTGTTTAGCACGCTGCCGGAGAAGGCGGTTAACGAAATCAGCAGCAGGTAGGGAAAGGTGAGCCGCAGCATATCGGCGGTCATCGCTAGTTTGTCAGGCTCGCGACCAAAGCCAGGGGCAAACAGCCATACCAGCCAGGGTGCGCCCAGCATCGCCAACGCGGTGATTAACGCCAGCAGCGCGGTTAGGCTCCCCGCCACCGCATTCAGCAGTTCACGGATCTCCTGCTTGGTGCGCTGGGTGGAGTACTCCGAGAGCACCGGCACAAATGCTTGGTTAAACGCCCCTTCTGCAAATAAGCGGCGCAGAAAATTGGGGATTTTAAACGCCACAAAAAAGGCATCCGAGCCGTTGCCTGCGCCCAAAAACGTTGCCACGACCACATCGCGCACCAACCCCATCACCCGGGAGAGCATGGTCATCGCGCTGACCACTAACCCCGAACGCATCAGTCCTCGGCGTGGTGGCGGCATATTGGCATGCTGTGGTGTATCGGCGCTCATCAGGTTATTCCCTACAGGCTAAATAGAGATGCACATATCGCCCGGTAGGCGACGTTCAGGCACAAAAAAACCGGCCGCAGCCGGTTTTTTTATGGCGCCTGCCGGCTTACGCCGCCAGAGCCTTAATGCGCTTGTTCAAGCGGCTTTTCAGACGTGCAGCTTTCTTCTTAGAAAGAACGTCTTTATCAGCAATACGGTCAACGACCGGCTGCATTACCTTGAACTCTTCCATCGCTTTGCCATGGTCGCCGGTGTTAATCGCTTTGATCACACGCTTGATGTAGGTGCGGACCATGCTGCGCTGGCTGGATTTCAGGACGCGACGAGTCTCGGCCTGGCGGGCGCGCTTGCGTGCTTGCTTGCTGTTCGCCACAGGTATCTCCTTGGAGAATAAGGGCTGCCTAAAAACGGCAACGAATTTACTATGTGTTTGTCGGCTGGCAGTTGCCAAATCACGACATTTCCTTAACAACCAATTGATTTAGCAGCGTTTCTAACTCTGCCAAATAGTGTAACGAGCAGTCTTATAGCTGCCCGCTCACGGGTCTTGTCTGAGAGGATGGCGTAGTCTATCACGCGTTAAGCGGGCTTGCTAGCCGTTGTCAATGCTTTTCAGGCGGGGACCGCTAGCGCTTACCTACCAGTGGTTGTACTATTCGGTAGCTGTACTATAATCCCAGCGCATCTCAAAGGGGTATACATAAACCCTGATGATATTGAAAGAAGCGCCAAAGATACAGGCGCAATCTATTTCAGCGACTAAGTGCCTATTCAAAATTAATCGCGCACTCAGTGCCATAGCCATCGAGTAGCCGGTGTACCTCATCACAGAGGTTATCAAACGAAAGATACGCACTCAGCGGCAACCATGCAGGACTCGACTCTTAAAGCAAAATCTCAAACGTCTTCAAAGCATTAACTGTTTCAGGCAGCTTCTGGTTTAGCAGTAAACCAAGGTAATCATTGGCATTGAATGGTGGGTTTTTAAGGCTTTTACGGTGATTCTGAACGGCTTGAATGATATGCCCTGGACTCAACGACAGCATATCGGCAATAAATTCATCGGGATGAATAGCCCTGATATCATATTTGCTTAGCTGTTCATCAGGAAAATCCTTAAGGTTAAACGTAATAATCGCCTCTGCCCCACTGTGAATAGCACACGCCAGCACATGGCGGTCATCGGGATCAGGCAGCACTAATCCATCAATCAATGGCTCAAACCCTGAGACAACGGCATCTCGGGTATGTAAATCCATTAATTCACGAACCCGATTCAGTTGCTCTCTTGTCAGATCACTACGCTGAGCCAAGAGGTTGCGTATCCACTCTTCATGAATTAAATCTGACCATCGTGCCCGAAAAAGATCCGTTATTGCCATGTGTATCAGCAGGCTTCTTAATGGCGCTGGGTAAAGCACACAAGCATCTTGACATCCTCCCCTCCCTCAGCTTGCGCTGCCGCCTTGCGGCGGAAAGGAAGGGGATTCCCAGGTCGTTACCTTCCTGGTTCCTGCTTCGATGTTCGTTGCCTTCAATGCCTTGGCACTGCTGGTCTTACACAAACTCCACAGGCGTACATTCCCGAGTGCCCCTCG
>NZ_JAMXSJ010000035.1:0-37672 GCF_024124725.1 Halomonas sp. Ps84H-12
CGAAGGCGGCAGCAGGTAATCGGTCTGGCGATCCACAGGGATGAAGCGGCTCATGGCGATCTTCTCAGCTCGGCGATGACGGTGGTCAGTATCTCACGGTGCAACGGAAAGACCGACAGGCTGCTAGGCAGCCAATAATGAAAACACCTTCCGCCTCTGCGGGATGCATCAAAAAAGGAGTTTTCATGAGCCAAGCAAAATCTTACGCCGCGTTTTCCGCTGACAAGCCGCTCGCGCCGTTTACCTTTGATCGTCGTGAGCCTCGCCCTGACGATGTTGCCATTGAAATCCTTTACTGCGGCGTATGTCACAGCGACCTGCACTTTGCACGCAACGACTGGGGCATGACCCAGTATCCCGTGGTGCCTGGTCACGAAATCGTGGGCCGTGTGACGTCCGTGGGCAGCGACGTGACCCGTTTCAAAGCCGGTGATTTGGTCGGTGTGGGTTGTATGGTCGATTCCTGCCGCACCTGCTCCGCCTGTCAAGATGGCGTCGAACAGTACTGCTTGGAAGGCTTCACCATGACCTACGGCAGCCCGGACCGCCAAGACGGCACCATGACGCAGGGTGGTTATTCCGACGCCATCGTCGTCAGTGAGCACTTCGTGCTGAAAATGCCGGACGGTATCGATCTAGCCTCAGCAGCCCCCATCCTGTGCGCCGGTATCACCACCTACTCTCCGCTGAAGCATCACGGTGTAGGCAAAGGTCATAAAGTAGGCGTGATTGGTATGGGTGGCCTGGGCCATATGGGGGTCAAACTGGCCAAGGCATTGGGCGCCGAAGTGACGGTCTTCACGCGCTCCGATGCCAAGGTGGAAGAAGCCAAGCGTAACGGTGCCGACCATGTGGTGGTCTCCAGCGACCAGGCGCAAATGGACGCCGTGGCCGAGACGTTCGACTTCATGCTCGATACCGTGCCGGTTCAACACGACTTGAACCCTTACCTCGCATCGCTGAAGTACGACGGTACGCATATTCTGGTCGGCCTTCTAGAACCCATCGAACCGGCCATCGAAGCATTCAATCTGGTGTTCAAGCGCCGCGTCGTCGCAGGCTCTCTCATCGGCGGCATTGCGGAAACCGAGGAGCTGCTCAAGCTTTGTGCCGAGCAGAACATCTCTTGCGATATCGAAATGCTCGATATTCACAAGATCAACGAAGGCTTCGAGCGTATGGAGAAAGGGGACGTGCGCTACCGCTTCGTGATCGACATGGCGACGTTGAAAGATACCGCTGCCTAAGCCATCGTGCTCCAGCAAGCCCACCGCAAGTTGGCGGTGGGCTTTTTTGTTCGTTCGTTATGTCATCTTCGTTGGTAGACAAAGGTCTTAGTGTCTTCATATTACTTCCTGTGATGCTTTACCCTCGTGATGAGTGGGGTGACGACTAAAAAAGCATAAGGGAACAGAATGATGAAACGACTCTCCATAAAATGGAGCCTGACGGCGGCCCTGGCGCTGCTCGTCGTGATGATTGGCTTGATCAGTGCACTGGGGTTTTACACCAACACAACGAGTGATCGAGCACTCAACGAGATCAATAATATCAACGTGCGGCTTGCCAACTTGGCAAACCGTACTCAAGTGAACGCGCTCAGAGCGCAAACCTTCCTCGACCGTTCGGCCAGCTTCAGTACCCAAGGCAACCCTGACAAAGGGCAGCAGAGCTTAGCCATGGCGGCAGAGGCCGTGGCGGCAGCGCAAACCCGCTTCGCTGAGTTCTCGGCGATCCCGGTCACGCCGGGCAGCGAGCTGGCCCAACGGCGTGATAGCGTGGTCGAGGCCTACCATGCCTTTGTGACCGACGGCATCGTGCCGCTCTTGGACGCCGCGCCGTTTCAAATTCAGCGCCAACAGGAGGCGTTGGGGGAGCTGGGAGCCGACCTGGATGTCGCGATGGGCGAGTTCGTGGCCTACACCGAAGCACGCGGCCAGCAGGTCATGAGTCAGGTAGACCGCTTAGCGACGATCGGCGGCGCAGTGGCGATAGGTTTGCTGCTGTTTTCACTGCTGGCGGCGATCGCCATTCGTATCGCGATGATGCGTGGCGTGGTGAACCCGCTCCAGCAGGCGCTCGGCCATTTCGATCGCATCGCCAACGGTGATTTGACCGGGCGTATCGAGGACCGTGGACATAATGAAATTGGCCAGCTCTTTATCGGGCTGGCGACCATGCAAGAGAAACTGAAGACGCTGGTCATGTCCCTTCGCAGCAGCAGCGAGCACGTCTACAGCGGTGCCAGCGATATCTCATCGGGTAGCCAAGATCTCTCGTCGCGCACCGAGCAACAGGCCTCGGCGCTGCAGCAGACGGCCTCGAGCATGGAGCAAATGGCCACCACGGTGGGTAAAAATGCCGAGATAGCGCAAGAGGCCGATCAACTGTCGGTCACGGCGTCTCAGTCTGCCGAGGCGAGCGGTGAAGAGGTCGAGCGTACCGTTCAGCTCATGCGTGAGATCGCCGCCAGTGCCGACCGGGTCAACGATATTATCGGGGTGATCGACTCGATTGCCTTTCAAACCAACATACTGGCGCTGAATGCTTCGGTCGAGGCGGCCCGGGCTGGCGAGCAGGGGCGTGGCTTTGCGGTGGTGGCGAGCGAAGTACGTTCCCTAGCGACACGCAGTGCCGAGTCGGCCAAAGAGATACGGGGCCTGATCGAACAGACCACGTCGCAAATCACCACGGGCGCCACTCAAGCCGAGCGCAGCGGGGAGACCCTAAGCCAAACCGTCGATGCCATCCGCCAAGTCACCACGTTGATGGGCGAGATTTCCACGGCAACGCGCGAGCAAAATAGCGGCATCGAGCAGATCAATGCCGCGCTGACGGAAATGGACTCGGTGACGCAGCAAAACGCCGCGCTGGTGCAGCAAACCAGCTCGGCAGCCAGCGCGCTGGAAGCTCAGGCGAGCCAGTTGGCAACGCTGATGGCCACCTTCAGGCTGGCCGAAGGTAGCCAAGCGCCAGCGGCCAGCGCACCCACATTAGCGCAACCGCCGCAGCATGCGCCTGCCAAGCCCGCTACGTCTACGGCGGCGCCCAACAACGACGATTGGGATGAGTTCTAGCCAAGCAGCCATCTCGAACATCACGAAACAGGGCGGCTAGAGGGCCGCCCTGATGATGGATGCCGACATCGATAGGAAGGAGCGCGTTTTAAGCGTGGGCGACAACGCGAATACGTACGTAGTCCGCCGTCCAGTTACCTTGGCCGTCGCTTAGGCTATGGGCCAGCAGGTTGAGGGTGTTGTCGAAGATAGCGTCTTTCAGGTCCGGGTCTAACCCGTGAAAGAAGGGACTCGCAAAGGTGTCTAGCCAGCTTGCCATGCCTTTGGGTAGCGGCGTAGGGCGCGGAATGAGTTCGACGCTTTCCACACGAAAACCGACCGTTTGCAGAAGGTTGGTGTACTCCTGTGTGGTCGGAAAATACCAGGCGTGGCGTCCCTTCGAGCTAATGCCGCGAAACTGTAGCGAGGCAATCAGTGCGGTGCAGATCGCTGCCACATTGCCATGGCCACCAAACTCCGCCACGAATCGTCCGCCGGGTTTCAAAGCCCGCTTTATTCCCGCCAGCACGGCTTGAGGGTCGAGCATCCAGTGCAGCGCCGCATTGCTGAAGACCGCATCGAATTCGTGGTCGAAGGGCAATTGATGGCCGTCGATCACACGCGCCGTCACCCCTCGCTGTTGGGCGGCGGCGACCATCTCTTCTGACGCATCGATACCCAGCACGTCGGCGCCAAGTTGCATGATGCGCTCGGTAAGCGCACCGTCACCACAGCCCAAGTCCAAAATACGCTGTCCAGGCTGCGGCGATAGCAGGCGCACGACCTCCATACCTAGGTCAGGAACAAAGCTGGCGTGTTCCGCATACCGACCGGCGTTCCATGCCTGACCGGGCGGTGTGTGAGAGGCGTGTGACATATCGGCTTCCTAGCAACGTTAATAGGCCTGAGTATTACAAACAGTATAGCGAGCCTTGGCTATCCCGCGTGCAACAGTGCGTAAAAATTCTTTTATCCACCGTACGTTAACCCGCTTGAGTAGCTACCCAATCTTAGACAATAGCGTTACGCTGAAACCTCACCAGGGAGAGAGCCGGTATGAACCAACAACATCAAGCGGATGATAATTTTGAAGGGGGGGATCAGGGTCGTGAGGCGACCGGCCAGCGCGAACCCACCTCCCAGGCGTCCGGTACTCAGCAGGAAACACGAGAAGCGAATTTGCCTTCCAGAGCGGCCGTGGTGCATCAGCATTTACGCCTAGAAGGGCAAAAAGAGCTCTCAAGAGACTCCATGGCGTTGCTATGGTCAGCCATTGCAGCGGGGATTTCGATGAGTTTCTCCATGGTGGCACGTGGCGTACTGCATGCCCATCTGCCGCAAACCGATATTGGCTTTTTAGTCGAGTGTTTAGGCTATACCGTGGGCTTCATCGTCGTCATTTTGGCCCGCCAACAGTTATTTACCGAAAACACGGTCACTGCCGTTCTGCCTGTGATGAGCCGACCCACGTTACCCAATCTGGGAGCATTGGGCAGGCTATGGGGCGTGGTATTGGTAGGCAACCTGATGGGGGCGGCGCTCTCCTCGTTTACTTTTTTGCACATGCCGATGTTCGACGAAGCGACGCACCAGGCGTTCATCGCGCTAGGAGAGCACATGATGGCCAACACGCCCATGGAAATGTTCTCTAAAGGGATTCTCGCTGGTTGGATGATTGCGACCCTGGTATGGCTGATTCCCGCTGCCGATCAAGCCAAAGTGTGGATGATCATCATCGTGACCTATGTCATGGCGATTGGTGAATTCACCCACATCATCGTCGGCACCAGCGAAGCGCTGTATTTGGTGTTCGATGGCCATATTACATGGTCCGACGCGGTTGTCGGGTTCGCGCTACCGACGCTGGCTGGTAACGTCATTGGCGGTACCTTCATTTTTGCGCTGATCAGCCATGCCCAGATTCGCGGCGACGTCGAGGCGCAGCGAGAGTGTAAGCAGGGCCTGTTCAACCGTCGCCAGCGCTAACTTTCTCAATAGACGATTACTCAGGAGGCAACTGGTATGAATGATGTCATCAAGCTACTGAACGCCCACCGTTCGATTCGTAAATTCACCGATCAAGCGATCCCCCAAGGCCTGCTGCGTGAACTGATTCAAGCGGGCCAAGCGGCGGCAACGTCGAGCCATGTACAGGCATATACGGTGATCCATGTGAAAGATGCCGCTAATCGAGAAGCCATCGCGGAGCTGGCCGGAGGCCAAGGCTACGTAGCCAGCAGCGCGGCGTTTTTGGTTTTCTGTGCCGATATGAAGCGACCTACGGAAGCGTCTGAGCGCACCGGTGCCAACGTCGAACGCGGTATGACAGAACAGCTCTTGGTGGCCACCGTGGATACGGCGCTGATGGCACAAAACGTGGCAGTCGCGGCGGAGTCCGAGGGCTTGGGCATTTGCTATATCGGTGGCATTCGCAATAACCCGGAAGCCGTTAGTGAACTATTGCGCCTGCCAGCCCATGTGTATCCCGTGTTCGGCATGTGCCTGGGCTACCCAGCACATCAGCCGGAAGTGAAGCCGCGCCTGCCCGTTGAAGCGATTCTGAAAGAGGACTACTACACTGAGGATAGCGATCATGTAGCCGCCTTTGACGACACCATGCAGGCGTACTATCAATCGCGTAGTAGCGGTAATAAAAACAGTGATTGGTCGCACAACCTAACCCCTCTATTCGATAGCAAGCTGCGCCCCCATATGCGTGACTTCTTGGTGAAACGCGGCTTTACCATGAAATAAGGAGTCCTCTATGTCTCTACAGCGTGCCTATGTGCTACTGGCCGGGCTTTATAGCCTGTTACCCGTCATGGGCGTCGTGGCGATCTTTGCCGGCGGGGGAACGCCGCTGGCCATGGCGCACTTGTTCTTCGGAGCGCTAGGCGTGGTGGGGCTGTGGGGATACATCTTGAATCGCGCCATGATGAGCCAACGCATGTGGCGGCCGCTGGCAGCGGTCTTGTTGGTCGGTAGCGTGATTCAGCTCGTCATCATGCTGACCATGCCGGTATCGGGCGTACTGTTGACTTGGATGCTGACCAGCAGCATTTTCGCTGTTCTGCTGGCGGTCCTCCTCTACCACTACGGTAACCGCGACCAGCCGTTATGGGCCACCGACGAAGAGCGTGATGCGGCCAAGCGGCTGGCGACGCTGTTGGAGCAGCAGTCGAAAGTCACGCTGGTGTACCGGGAGCCGGGGCATGAAAATAGCGTCAACGTCGTCAAAGCTGGCAACGACTACCTAGCCAACGTGACGCGTCGCTACCAAGCGGACGATGAGCATCGGCAGGAAACCTTCGAGCGCCGTTTTCGGCATCCTGAAACGCTCGTGTATTTCGTCGATAAGTTTGCCAGCATCTCGCCCACTAGCGTTTCGACGTCGTCCTCCATGACGCCTGCCGTTTAGGGGAAACGTCTATCGGCAAGAGGGGCAGAGCGATGCCAAAAGCTGCACAGCCAGCTGCGTTTTGATGGTGTGGTACAGCGGGACGATGCGCTTGGGCAGATGCGCCTCCGCTACCCGCTGGTCGATGTAGTAGGGCGCTCGGCTGCCGCAATAATTGATCACCCCACCTACTTGTTGAAAATGCAGTCCGGACGCTTTCAATAAACGGCTAAAGCGAGGCTCCAACATGGCAAAGACATGGTGGCGCCCGCTCAACCCCACCATGGCCGTGGCGGCAAGAAAGAGGCTAAGACTCAACAAGGCCGGGCTCTCTTTGATGCTTTCGTAAGGCGTTTGAGCCGTTGGTGAAGTCGAAGGGAAGTCCTGAGAGGCAAGCTCAGGACGCGAGAGCGGTTTTTTCCGCACGGTGGGGTGGACGGCCAATCGCGACACTTCGCACGTTTTGTCAGAAGAAAAGGCATGTGGATGGGTATCAGGCATGAAGAGAGGAGCAGGATAGTACGCTTCCAACGGTAGGGAACATAAAGGTCGACCACGGACGGGTTCGATCAACACGACCCTGACGCAGCCCACGTCGATACCCGTCGCGTTATGGTGAAGCAAGCAGAGCAGTGAGTGTTGATCGTGTGCGTCGCACTCGATGTTCAGCGTGTTTTCATTACCAATGGCATAGTTGAGTTCTTCGATGAAGACCGCGTGGCGCAGCGCAAACGCTCGATATTGTTCGTCTGGGGTCTGGGCAATGAGCAACGTAAAGTGGTCATTGAAAAACGTTGGGCTAAACGTGCTCTCTTGAAGCGTATCAGGTGGCGTCCTGGTGGGTTTTATTGTCGTTATCCCCATCGTTCATCCTCTCAGTAGCTGCGCTAGGGGCAGTGGCTTGCCTAGATGAAAGCCTTGCCCGTATGTAATACCGTACCCTTGTAGGATAGGCAGTAGCGGCGCTTGGTCGACGAACTCTGCTATGGTTTGCTTGCCAAACCCTTTGGCGATGTCGGCTATGGCTTTCACGATGGTATGGCTATCGGGACTGATCAATAAGCTACGAATGAACGAGCCGTCTATTTTGATGTAATCCACCGGTAGCTGGCCCAAATAGTGAAAGCTGCTAAAGCCAATACCGAAATCGTCCAATGCCGTGCGGCAGCCTAAATCGCGCACCGTTTGTAACACGTTGCGTGCGGTCGAAAAGTCGGTGATCGCAGCGGTTTCGGTGACTTCGAGAATCAAATGATGAGGGTCAGCGCCACTACACTGCAGCTCGTCGGTTAGATACTGCTTTAGCTCCAAGTCATGCAGCGACTGCCCTGACAGATTCACCGCCAAGGAAATACCGCGATCTTGCAGCGTACCAAGCGCTTGCACGCTATGCTGGATGACCCATCGGTCCAGCGGTACCACCAAGCCACTCTGTTCGGCAATGGCAATGAAGTGCTGTGGAGCGATCAGGTTGCCGTCGGGATGGCGAAGACGCAGCAGTACTTCATAATGTTTGATATCTTGATCGGCCAAACGCACGATGGGTTGCACCATCAGTTCGAAGCTGTCGTTTTCCAGCGCGTGATGCAACTGCTCTACCCAATACACGCGATCCTGTAACTCGTCTTTTGCGTTTTCGGCCTGGGATAGGAGATACCAACGCTGGTGAGTGCTCTCCTTGGCTTTGTACATCGCCATGTCGGCGCTCGCCAGCAGATCGGCGGGGTTGCGCCCGTGAAGTGGGAAGAGCGCAATGCCCATGCTGGCGGAGATATGGTGCTTTCTGCCCGCCGATTGGAAACCGATCCCGCTTAGCAGCTGATGAATATACCCCGCCATGCTAATGGCCTGCTCGCTGCTGACCCCTTCCAGCAGCAGCGCGAACTCATCCCCACCCAGGCGTGCAATGATGCTGCGCTGGCCAAGGTTCAAGAACAGCGTCTCGGCGACCTCGCGCAGAAGATGATCGCCAACGTGGTGGCCGCTGAGCTCGTTGATCTCTTTGAACTGATCCAAATCCAGCAGCAAGATGGCGCCTTCGCCGTTGTGCAACAGCGCATTTTGCAGGGCATCCTGAAAATAGCGGCGATTGAACAGCTCCGTGAGCGGGTCGCGTTCTGCTAACCAAATCAGCCGCTCTTCGGCTGCTTTGCGTTCGGTAATGTCCAACCCTACCGAAATGCACAGCGCCTCTTCCCGGGGGCTAGCGGGCAGGACGGAGTGGTACCACGCAACGATGCAGCAGCGTTTATTGGCGGTTTGTAGGGTTTTCTCTTCCTGGTGTGGCGCGGACGATGCGGAATCGAACGACGCATCTTTTGCCATGAAGCGTCCCGGCAGCGCCGTGTGGCGGGCTTGATCGAAAATATCGCTAAAGTGGCGGCCAATGAGTTCGCTATCTTTCAGCGCCAAGCGAGTGCGGGTGTAGTCGTTGATCCGCCGAATACGCCCTTCCTGGCTATGTACCACGATAAATACCTGAGCGGTATCTAGCAGACTGTTGACGAAATCTCTCTCATGAGCCAGCTCGTCGATACGCTCGGCCAACTGGCGGCTGTTTTCGGTCACGCTGGCTTCCAAGTTCGCTAACTGGTTCGCCAGCGTGCGAGTCGCGCGCTCTACCACATCGATTTCGTTGGAGAGCCGTGGCGTGCGCGCAGGCAGTTTGCCGCGTACCTCCGTAAAGTCCCTTCTGGCCAGCGCCGGTAACAGCGCGGCCACTCGACGTAGGCGTGCCATGGGACCCAGTAGAATGGCGAGGAGTAACAGTTGAGCAGCCAGCCTGCCACGCCGAGCAGCAGCAGCGTATTGGTGGCTTTCTGAATCGCGACGACCTGCGCCGTCACATCGGAAATCAGCAGAAAATAGCCGGTGCTGCGCCAGTCGGCATCGTTCTCCATGTAAACGGCGCTGAGTTCTAAGTCGCGCTGCGCGTAGGACAGGTTGAGCGGCCGTTTGGCCAGTTCCGCAATGGGCGCCGAGCGCGCCGCGCGTTCCAGCAGAGGCAGCGTCGTCTCGCGGCTGGTAAGGGCAACCAAGTGGCCGTTCCACTCCGGCAGCTGGCGGCTCGCCTCTAAGCGGTTCGTGCCGGTGTAGCCCGCCACTAATAGGGCAACCTCACTACCAGAAACTTCTCTGGCTTCCCGGGTCACGTCAGCCAGCGAACGAGACAGCACCACCATGCCAATGCTGCTGCCTGCCAATAAAATAGGCACGGCGGCGAACTGCTGACAGGTCAGCCCGCAGCGCAGCGTGGTCATCGGGGCCTCGCTTGACAGCACCTCGTCGACCCAGCCCTCGACGGGTATATCTAACGGGGGGTGGTTGCCACCGGAGTGGCCGAGCAACCGTCCCAATGGGTCGAACACAAAGACCTCGTCCACACCCGCCTCCAATTGCAGCGGTGGCCACTGATCGCGTAGCGCGTCATCGATGGCGGTAACATCGCCGATGGACAGTGCCTCGCCGAGGGGGGCTGCTGAAGCAGTGAGCCCCGCCAACTGGCGTAAGTTATCGGCAGAGCGTTGAAGGGCAAGGCGTATCTCGCGCTGCTGGCGCTCGTGATGGGCCACGCGGCTATTGGCAAACTGCTGGGTCAGGTGGTGATGCCCAAGCCAAATGAGCAGTGCCACCAACGTCAGCAACAGAAGGCTGCTAAGCGCGGTGACCCGCCAAGCGAGGCTAAACCGATGACGTGCTGGTAAAGAAGAAAACCGACTCATCACAGCAGTTCCCGATCAGGTCCATGGGTTAGAAGCGCAGCGATAGTTGAAAAAGCAGCATATTCCAGCGTTGGCGTGTGGCGTTGGCGTCTGGATTGTCTTGATTGGGTAGCCAGCCAGTGCCATCCACCGCGTGGTACTCGCCTGCCAACATCAGCCTGGGCGTGGGCGTCCACTGCACGCCCAGTGTCAGGTCGTCGGCAAACTGTGAATGGGCCGGGCCAAGGCCTGCCTGCTGATAGCGCTGGCCCGAGCGGTCGTCAGTGTCGTTGATCAAGCGATCGAAACGGACCAGCCCGCTCCAGGTAGGCGTAAAGCGGTACTGATATTGCACGTACCAGCTCTCGCCGGTGATATCGAAGGTGCGCGGCAAGGAGTCGCCGTCGAGGGACTGTTGGCGACGCGCGTACTCGGCGGTTAGGCTCCAGTACTCATCGTTGTACTGAAGCGAAGCGATCCAGGGCTGGAACTCGAAATCGGCAGCCTGGCCGCCAAGCGATGTATCGAGGTTCACCTTGGCGGTACTTAGCGCCGCGACCCACTGGCCGGTAGGGTCTTCGAAAAGCAGTTGGGCAATCGCGGAAGGCTCTGCCGCCGAGACATCCTGCGCCGCACCATTGAAGAGCTGGCGCGTGAGCGTCGAGCCGGTTTGCGGGCGGCCAAGCCCACTGCGAAAACGCAGCGTGCCTGCGTCAGTGTAGGCTTCCCAATAGACGCTCACGCCATCGGCGGCCAGGCCCAGGGCGCGGGTGCGATCGAAATAGATAGATTGCGGCAGTAAGATGCTGGGCCGTGTGAACGCCACGTCGCGGGTTTGGTTGTAGAGTCCGAAAGGGTTCTTGAAACGTCCGAGCTGAACGCCCACCGTGCGTGAGGTATTGGAGCTCATTTGATAGTCGATGACGCCGTAATCCAGCGTGGGCTCGGCATCCTCGGTGTCGCCGCCAGCGCGGCGGCTCAACAGTTGGGCGGCCACCAGAACCTTACGGTGAGGACGAAACGACGCGTTCAACCCAAGCTCGGTGAACTCCAGGCTGCCTGCGTGATCGCTACTGGCACCAAAAAAATCGTTATCATCGGTGACCACCAGCGCTTGGCTAAGAAAGCCATGTACCTGCAGCGTATCGCTTGGGTGGTCATTACCATGAGCGCCCAAGGGCAGCAGCGTCAGCAGCCCTGCAGCCAGCCATGACGTGAGTAGGGAACGTTCACTCCATTGAAATGACACGGACGCTCTCATCCAGGTACTCCCTTTCAAGGTAACCCAGCGCGCCGGGTGTGCTAGCGACTTGCTGACGCATGTCGGCTTGGTCGCGTGCTCGGTTAGGGGCTTGCCCCATGCCGGAAAATACCATTCTGTCCCATGCTAACTGTAGTTGATGGGGGTAGACCCCCAACTGCTCTTTGCTAAATCGGCCGTGAACCGGGTCCCGATTGGGTAACACGTACACTTGCGCAGCCTGTCCGTTGGGCCAAGTGCGCTGGCGCATGGCGAACATGGCGCGCGCGGTATCCCGGCTAACGTTGGCAGTGCCCACCGACGGGTGGGCAATCAAAACGATCGTGTTCGGTAATTCGTTGGGCTGGGCTGACGCGGGGGTCAAAAGCAGGCCAACGGCCATGAGCGCTGTCAGGGAAGCGCTCAGCAGCGTACGTCGCGGCCTCTTAGACGGCATGACCTAAGGGGTGTCCGTGCTGGCCAAACGTCAGCGTGATGCCTCCTGTGGGGAGTGCCCACCCATTAGCTGTGAATGAATAAATGACGCGTCTCCCTTGCGACGTACGACCAAAAAAGAGCAGCCAGAGCCAAACGCTTATCGACTGTATTCAACGACGCAAGCGACACGCAATGGCAAAAACTGACCAGGGTGTCATGGTAATTTACATCACCTTTCGCGTGCGTGCGTTGGCCTGTATCAACGGTGGTGTAGGTAGCCTGGCTTACTCGCTGACGAGCTCCAGCAGGCGATCAGGATAATCGGTAAACAGGCCATCGACGCCTAGCGCCATCAACCGCTTCATCTCGTCCTGCTCATTGATGGTATACACGTGAACCGACAGGCCATGTGCCTGCGCCTGACGAACAAAATCAGCATCGATGACCTCTTGGCCCCGGTAGGCGGCATTGGTGCCAATCCCCACGGCGTATTCGGCAATGCGCTCGAAATCCTCATCTCGGATGCTGTCGGCCCCCGGCGTGGTGTCGTTCCACTCGGTCAACGTGGCGCTATCCTGCTCGCTTGGGGAGTACCAGAGCAGTTGAATGAGCGGCACATGGGGGTTCGCCGTACGCACTTTGAGCAGGCTCTCTTGGTCGAACGACTGCACCAGCACACGGCCTTGCTCGATCATGTCGTAGGCTTCCAGGCGTTCGACCAAGGCTTCTTCCAAGCCAGGGTTGAGGTCGGGGGATTTGGTCTCGATGTAATAGCGGGTCGTATGACCGAAATGATCGAACAGCTCGTCCAGCGTCAGGATTTGCGCACCGCGATACTCCTCTTCCGTACGCTCGGGGTGGGCCTCGTGGAACCATGTCCCCGTATCCAGCGTCTTTAACTCGGCCAAGGTGTAATCGTGAATATGGCCTTCGCCGTCGCTGGTACGCTCGAGGGTGTCATCGTGAAACAGCACCACCTCGCCATCGGCGCTGAGCTGCGCGTCCAGCTCTAAATAGTCTACGCCCCAACGGTGGGCGAGTTCGTAGGCCGCTAACGTACTTTCCGGTGCGTGGCCGCTTGCGCCGCGGTGGGCAATCACCTGGAAACTAGTTAAATCCTCACGCTGCTGTAACAACGGCGTATCGTTTGCCGCCGTAGCAGCGGTAGCAATGCCTGCGATCACCATCGGAGTCATCAACAGAGCAGTCATCAGGGAATAGCGCGACATAAACACTCCTTGAAAACGAGTCATAACGAAGGTCATGTAACGACCTTAACCTCGCCACATGACAAACGCACGCAGCGTCGTTGGGAATAGTGCAATGACCGTTGAATCAGTAACGGGAAACGTAAAAGCGACCAAGCATCGCCGAATGTTTTAGTCTGCTGGATAGCGTTATCAAAAAGAACCACTACAGAGGTGCGTTATGACCCAACCGCTCAGCGTCGGAGCGCGAGTTCTGCGTTTTGTCATCGCTTTGTTAGCAGGCATTATCCTGGGGAGCGTGGTGCAGACTCAGATCAATCTGGCAGCACTACAAGCGTTAGGCGTGGCTATCCCGTTTAGCGTAAGAGCATCGACTACCGGGAAAGATCTCATCCACTTTGCCCCCCTTTATGCAGCCGTACTGCTGCCTGGGTTTGCCATGTCACAGGTTGCTGCTGCGCTGATAGTTCGCCGAAAGGTGAGGAAGTGTCGCGCGCTGATTCACGCCTTAGCGGCCGTGGTCGGGCTGTGGGTCACTTTTTGGCTGGCGAATGCCTTTGCGCCCATGCCCACGTTGATTGCGGCGACTCGCGGGCCGTTAGGGTTGGTAGCCATGCTGGCTACGGCAGGGCTTGCGGGGTGGCTATTGGCAGTGCTCACACGTGGCAGGAGTAACGCTCGAGGGGCGGCCAACATAGCCGTGATGGCAGGGGCGTTACTACTGCCCGTGGCACCTTCGGTAGACGCTCAGCCTGCTCAAAGCACCTACCAAATAGACGTTTTAACGGAGGGCTTGGCGTATCCGTGGTCGCTGGCATGGTTACCCGATGGGCGCATGCTGGTCACCGAGCGCCCTGGGCGTCTTCGGCTGTTAAGCGCGCAGGGCGAGACACTGGTGGAGTCGCTGGGGGGTATTCCCGACGTTTATGCCTCTGGGCAATCGGGCCTTTTTGATGTGCTGTTATCACCCCAATTCGAGCAAGACCAACAGCTCTATCTTAGCTATGCCTGTGGCACCGCTAGCGCTAACCACACGTGCTTGGCGAAAGCGACGCTCGGGGAGAATCGCTTGGAGCAAGTGGAAGAGATATTTCGCGTACACCCAGCAAAAAGCGGCGATGCCCACTTTGGCGGCCGCCTCGCGTGGCTTGCGGATAATACCCTGGTCATGACCCTAGGCGATGGGTTTGATAACCGCGAAGAAGCGCAGCGAACGACCAGCCATATTGGCGGGATTGTGCGCCTGAATCCAGATGGCAGCGCCCCAAGCGATAACCCCTTCATCGCAGATGCTAACGCACTGCCAGCGCTTTACAGCATTGGCCACCGCAACGTGCAGGGGCTGGTCTTCGATGACGCCAATCAACGTCTCATCGCCCACGAGCACGGCCCACGAGGCGGCGATGAGTTAAACGTGATCACCCCAGGAGGCAACTACGGTTGGCCTATTGCCACTGGGGGACTAGATTACACCGGCGCTCGGGTATCCCCGTTTGAAGCGTATCCCGGCATGCTGCCACCTGCGCTTGAATGGACGCCCTCCATCGCACCTTCCGGTCTAGCGCTATACCAAGGTGAACTGTTTCCCGAATGGCAGGGCGATCTACTCGTCGGTTCGTTGGTCAATCGTGAGGTCCGCAGGGTGCGGCTGCGCGAAGACGGCGGCGCAGAAGAGGTAGAGAGGCTGTTCGGTGAGCGGGATGCCCGAATTCGCGATGTGCGGGTCGGCCCCGAAGGGGCGGTGTATCTGCTCACCGACAGCCCAGATGGGCAACTGCTGCGGGTGATGCCCCGTTAATCAACTAAACTGAATAAAGAAAGCGCTAACAGTTAGGTTGCTCAGGAGATGTCATGATTCATAAGGAACATCACCGCTCTCATCGGTCGGGCTGGTTAAGGGCCGCTGTACTAGGCGCCAACGATGGCATTGTGTCGACTAGCAGCTTGATTTTAGGGGTAGCCGCAGCGGCTACGGCACAAAGCGATATTTTGCTGGCAGGGGTGGCAGGGTTAGTCGCTGGGGCGATGTCGATGGCGGCGGGGGAGTACGTCTCAGTCAGTTCGCAATCGGACACTGAGCGGGCCGATTTGGCCATGGAGCGGAAGGCGTTAGCGCACCATTTCGATGACGAAAAAGAGGAGCTGGCCGCCATCTATGTCGAGCGTGGCCTGACGCCTGAGCTGGCCCACCAAGTCGCGGAGCAGCTGATGCAAAAAGATGCCTTGGGGGCACATGCGCGGGATGAAATCGGCATTACCGATGTGAGCCAAGCGCGGCCATTGCAGGCAGCGTTCTCATCGGCGGTGATGTTTACCCTCGGTGCGCTGCTACCGCTACTCGTCGCTTGGTGGGCACCCTTAGTGCTGCTGATACCTCTCGTTGCCATTGCGTCATTGGCGTCGCTGGCGCTGTTGGGTGCACTGGCCGCCAAAGTGGGCGGTGCGCCAGTGCGTACCGCCGCCTTACGCGTGCTGTTTTGGGGCGCGCTGGCCATGGCGTTGACATCGCTGATTGGCCGATTGTTTGGCGTTATGGCATAACCTGTATATGTCCATCGCTTGTAAGGAGAACGCGCATGCTGGCCTATACCATGGTGGGAACGAAAGACCTCGCGCGTGCTCTGCGGTTCTATACGCCGCTGTTCAATGCCATGGGGCTGGATATTTGTTGGCAAGATGATAGTTGCGTCTCATTCGGTGACCCGGACGATGTCAACGTGCCCCAATACTTCGTAGGCTACCCCTTCGATGGTCACGAGGCCACCGTCGGCAATGGCACCATGACCGCTTTCCAATTCGCCGATATCAAAGAGGTCGACACCCTGCATCACCTCGCCCTGGAAAGCGGTGGAAGCGACGAAGGCGCACCGGGTTTTCGCCCGCAGTATGGCGACGGTTTCTACGCCGCCTATGTGCGCGACCCCGATGGCAACAAGCTGGCGTTCGTGGTGTATCCGCACCGAGTAAAACTCTAACCTTTCAACTCCCTTAGTAACCAATCCACCAGCGCTTCGCTGCGGCGGGCGTTGGTGTGTTTGGGTAGCCATAGGCAAAGTCTGGCCGGGGTTTCGATGCTGCCCCAGGGGGCGACTAGCCGGCCGCTGTTTAGGTCGTCCTCCACCAGTAGCCTAGGGGCGATAGCTACCCCCAAGCCCGCTACGGCGGCTTCCATTAAGTAATAAAGATGCGCGAAACCTTGGCCCTTCTTCAGAGCCGTTTCCAAGGTGCTGCCATTCAACTTTTGAGCGGCTGCCCACTGGGGCCACGCTTGGGGGCGCGAGGCGGTATAAAGGAGCTTATTGGCAAATAGCGTTGCCGGATCAGCGTTTTGGCAAACGCTAGCCAAGCGGGGGCTGGCGACGGCGCAAATTTCCTCAGGCATCAGCGTGATCAATTCACCCTCTTCAGGCCAGGGCGGTTCGAAAAAGGCCAGCGTGACACTGGTTTCCGGCTGCCCAGGCTGCTCGGCATCGCTCACCACCACCTGAAGTTTTAGCTCCGGCAGCGCTTGGTTCAAGCGGTCTAAACGAGGAATCAGCCAGCGGGCCAGCAGACTGCCGGGGCAGGCCAGGGTAAACGGCGCTTCTTCCACCTCATGCTTGAGCAACGTGCAACTATCCCTCAGTTTTGCAAAGGCTTCGCCCACGCCGCTCTGCAGCCGTTCGCCGTGGTGGGTAAGTACCAACCCGCGCCCGGACTTTGTGAACAGCGCCACGCCAAAATACTCATCCAGGCTCTTTAGCTGGCGACTTACCGCGCCGTGGGTCACGCTCAGCTCATCGGCAGCAGCGGTCACGCTGCCTAGCCGGGCAGTGGCTTCAAAGGCGCGCAGGGCGCTCAAGGGCGGCAGGCTGTGTTGCATGGGGTCTCCTGAAACAGTTGCGTAAAACTCACAGGTGTTTGCCATCTTATCGATTTTTCTTCCCGTCTGCCTGCGCTAACGTCATTACAACCCTAAATCGCACCCAAAACGCAGAGGTCGTGATGAACCAACCTTTAACCTTGCCCGATGCCAACGGGTTGTTTGGCAGCTTTGGTGGCCGCTTTGTGGCCGAAACCCTGATGCCGCTGATTCTCGAGCTGCAGGACGAGTACGCCGCTGCAAAAAACGACCCCGAGTTTCAGCGCCAGCTCGCCTATTTTCAGGGTGATTACGTCGGCCGCCCCAGCCCGCTCTACTTTGCCGAGCGGCTCACCGAGCACTTCGGCGGCGCGAGTATTTACCTCAAGCGTGAAGAGCTGAACCACACCGGCGCGCACAAGATCAACAACTGCATCGGCCAGGTACTGCTGGCCAAGCAGATGGGCAAGAAACGGATCATCGCGGAAACCGGTGCAGGCATGCACGGCGTGGCCACCGCCACCGTGGCGGCCCGCTTTGGGTTGCCCTGCGTGATCTACATGGGCGCCACCGACATCGAGCGCCAGCAGCCCAACGTGTTCCGCATGAAGCTGCTGGGCGCGGAGATCGTGCCGGTCACCTCCGGCACCGGCACACTGAAGGATGCCATGAACGAAGCGCTGCGCGACTGGGTCACCAACGTCGACGACACCTTCTACATCATTGGCACCGTGGCAGGGCCGCACCCGTACCCGGCGATGGTGCGCGATTTCCAAGCGGTGATTGGCCACGAAACCCGCGCCCAGATGCTCGAAAAGCAGGGCCGCCTGCCGGATTCGCTGATTGCCTGCGTGGGCGGCGGCTCCAACGCCATGGGCCTTTTCTATCCGTTCATCAACGATGACAGCGTGCACATGGTCGGTGTGGAAGCGGGCGGTAAAGGCGTCAAGAGCGGCCTGCACGCCGCCAGCCTCAACGGCGGCACCCCCGGCGTATTGCACGGTAACCGTACCTACCTGCTGCAAAACGAAGATGGCCAGATTACCGACGCCCACTCCATTTCCGCAGGGCTCGATTACCCCGGCATTGGCCCCGAACACGCCTGGCTGCACGAGCAGGGGCGGGTCGAGTACGTCTCTGCCACCGATGACGAAGCGCTGGAAGCCTTCCAGATCTGCTGCCGCCAGGAGGGCATCATCCCCGCCCTGGAAACCGCCCACGCCCTGGCAGAAGTCGCCAAGCGTGCGCCGACACTGCCCCGCGAGCACCTGATGGTGGTCAACCTCAGCGGACGTGGTGACAAGGACATGAACAGCGTGGCCCAGCATCTGGGCGATCGCTTTGGCATGACACATTCATGAGCGCGATACAGGAGACTCCCATGCAACCTACCTTGCAACGTACTTCTCGGCTCGACAGCTGCTTTGCCGCGCTCAAACAGCAAAACCGCCCAGCGCTGGTCAGCTACCTCACTGCGGGCGACCCGGACCCCGAGACCTCCCGCCGCCTGCTGCACGGGCTGCCGGAGGCCGGTGTGGATATCATCGAACTCGGCATGCCGTTCAGCGACCCCATGGCCGATGGCCCCGCCATTCAAAAGGCTGCCCTGCGCGCCCTGAAAAATGGCCAAACCCAGGCCAAAACGCTGGGCATGGTGCGCGAGTTCCGTGAACAAAACGGCACGACTCCCATCGTGCTGATGGGCTACTACAACCCGATTTACTGCTACGGCGTCGAGCGTTTTCTCAGTGACGCCGCCCAGGCAGGGGTAGACGGGCTGATCGTGGTGGACCTCCCGCCTGAACACGACGAAGAGCTGTGCCAGCCCGCCGCCAAGCACGGCATCGATTTCATCCGCCTGGCTACGCCCACCACCGATGCCAAGCGCCTGCCCAAAGTGCTGGCCAACGCTTCCGGGTTCATCTACTACGTTTCCGTGGCGGGTGTGACGGGCGGCAGTGCCCCCACACCCGAGCGTCTGGAAAGCGCCGTGCACCAGCTGCGCGAACACACGCCGCTACCCATTGCCGTGGGCTTCGGCATTCGCACCGCCGAACAGGCCGCCACCATTGGCCGCTTCAGCGACGCCGTGGTAGTAGGCTCCGCGCTGGTAGATTGCATCGAACACGCCAGCAGCGGCGATGACGCCGTGTCGCGGGTGCATGGGCTCGTCAAAGCGCTGGCGGAAAGTGTGAGAGGCTGCCGAGAAGCCCAGCAGGAACATGCCAGTTTGCCAGCCTGAAGGAAGTGGGAAAGCGCTATCAAAAACACAGAGCGGGCCATCATGGCCCGCTCTGTGTTTTACTGAATCCACCACGCCCAACTTGCCGTTGTTTCTAGAAAACAGGCATCATCCACGTTTGACGGCGGGATAACGTCACGTGTACTCAAACAGAGGAAAACCATGGGCAAGCTCTTTTCATTGCTGGTACTGCTGGGGTTGGGCTACGCAGGACTCTATTTCTACTACGGCGTGGTGATCGAGAAGGAAGTCGAGCAGCAGTTAGAAGCCCGTGGGCTGTCATCGGTGAGCGTGGATGACGTCGAGTACGATTGGCTGGCCCCGGTGAGCGACAGCGCCAATGTTGCCGTGACGCTTAGCTACCGTGGCTCCCAGGCAGCAGTCAATGTGCAATTACAAGGCCACCCGCTGTTCTCTGATGACGTCACGTTACAGCTCGATAGCCTGCAAGCGCTGCGCTTGGGCCTTAGTTTCGGTCAATAAGATTTCTGAAAGGACACCCCCATGTTTACCGGTCTGAGTGCGTTTCCGCTGACTCCCATGAACGAGCAGGGCATCCACGAGCAGGAATTTATCCAGCTGGTGAGCCGTTTGGCGCAAGCGCAGGTGGATTCCATCGGCGTGCTGGGCTCCACCGGAAGCTACGCCTATTTGAGCGTGGAAGAGCGGGCTCGGGTGGCCAAGCTGAGCGTGGAAAACGCCGCTGGGGTGCCCGTGGTGGTGGGCATTGGCGCGCTGCGCACCCGGGATGTGCTGGCCAATGCCGAACATGCCCAGCAGGCCGGGGCGAGCGGGCTACTGTTAGCGCCTGTTTCTTATCAAAAGCTGACCGATGACGATGTGTTCAACCTGTTCAGCACCGTTAGCCGCGCTATCAGCGTACCGCTGTGCGTGTACGACAACCCTGGCACCACGCATTTTACGTTCAGCGACGAACTGCACGGGCGCATTGCCGAGCTGCCCCAGGTGCGCTCGATCAAAATTCCGCCGGTGTCCAACCATCCAGACGAGGCCAACGCCCGCGTGGCGCGGCTGCGGGCGCTGATTCCCGAGGACGTGACCATCGGGATCAGCGGCGACCCCGCCGCCGCCACGGGCCTGCTGGCAGGCTGTGATGCGTGGTACTCGGTGATCGGCGGGCTCTATCCAGAACTCGCGCTGGCGCTCACCCGTGCCGCCCAAGCGGGCGACACTGAAGAAACCCAAGCCCGTTCCGACGCCTTGGCCCCGCTATGGGCGCTCTATCACGACTATGGTGGCAGCCTGCGGGTGGTGGCGACCATGGCCGAACTCACTGGCCGCGTGAGCGCCCCCTGCCTGCCTCAGCCGCTGAACACCCTGCAAGGGGAGGCCCGCCAACAGGTGGCAGCGGTGATCGAAACTCTGAGCCTTCACTAAACCGCATCGAGCGAAGCGCACGTGGTTTACAGCTCTTGCGCCCCACGCCGCAGCCAGTCGTGGGCGAATGCCAGCTTGCGCAGCGCCACGTCAGAAAGCACGAATGGGTAGAGATCCGACAGCCCCATCGAACGGTTGACATGGTTAACGCCCGCTACCAAAGAGGCCGCAATATGTATCAGCCGCTCGGCGTCCGGCTCTGCGTAGGCATCCCAGTTGTGGTCGTCCGGTAGCGCGGGCGAGGTCATGCCCGACGATACGAAGCTGTCGGTGATATCCGTCAGGTGCAGCAGGTGCGAGGCGGTTTCTGCCCAATCCTCGTGGGGGTGGGAAGAGGCATAGGTGGAAAGAAAGCGCGTTTGCCAATCCGCCGGCGGGCCGTTTTGGTAGTGGCGCTGCAGCGCCGCCGGGTAGTCTTCCCGCTCATCGCCAAACGTCTCGCGGAAGGCCGTCAGAAAATCCTCTCGCAGGCTAAGCCGCCACCACAGCATATGGGCGATTTCATGGCGCATATGGCCAATCATGGTGCGGTAGGGTTCATCCAGCGCCTCTTTACGGGTGGTGCGCAGCACGGCATCCGCTTCCGCCACGCTAATCGTCACCACGCCCCCCACGTGTCCCATGGGTACCGGCGTACCGCCTTCTGCCAACATATGAAACACCGGCGGCGCGCCCGGGTCTTCCGGGCGAAACCAGTGCCAGCGGCCAGATTATCGATGACCCAGCGCTTGGCCGCCTCGGTGTGCGCCCAATGGGGTATCGCATCGGAAATGGAAGGGTCTGGCGCCAGGGCGGTCATCGCGCAGGCGCGACAGAACTCGCCCTGCTTCGGGGCAATCCAGTTACAGCCAATCACCTCGCGGTTGGCGCAGAAGGGCGGCATGGGAATGAACGCCCGCGCCTGGGGGTCGTAGGCCACCGGCACACCATCCGCCGTGACCAAATTATCGAACCAGAGTGAACCGGCACCGACCGGATTAGAAAACACGCGCATAGGCCGGGTATCTTAAGAGAAACGAAGCTTCAGTCTAGGGGCCGTCGCCCGCCGACGCCAACGGCAATTGAGATACCCGCCGACTCAAGCGCTACACCACCGGTACCGTGCCTCCATCTATCACGAACTCCGTGCCCGTAATCGAGCCCGCCAGCGGCGAGGCCACGAACGCAATCAGGTTCGCCACTTCCGCCGGGGTAGAGGGCCTGCCCAGCGGAATGCCGCCCAGCGCGCCCATGATGATCTGCTTGCCCCCCTCGTAATCGGTGCCTGCCTGCTCGGCCAGCCGCTCTGCCAAGGCAACGGCAGCCTCCGTCTCGATCCAACCCGGCGAGACGCGCACCACTCGAACGCCTTGCGGCGACACCTCCTTCGACAAACTCTTGCTGTAAGTCGAGAGCGCCGCCTTGGCCGCCGCGTAGGCGGTGGTGGATTCCGGCAAAGGCAGCTCCCGCTGAATAGAAGTCACGTGAACGATCACCCCTTCACCCTGGGCCAGCATGCCCGGCAGCAGGGCGCGGTCTAGCCGCACGGCGGGGAACAGGTTCAGCTCCTGCTGCGACTCGTCTTCACCCAGGGCCGCAAAGCCGCCCGCCGGGGCGGATGAGCCGCCCACCACATGCACGATGATATCCACACCGCCCATGCGCGCCTTCACGGCTTCTGCCACTGTCGCGCAGCCTTCGGCCGTGGTGAGATCGGCGGCGACGAACAGTTCTTCAGGTAGGGCAGCGGGGCGGTTTCGGGCGGTGGTGAGCACCTGCGCGCCCTCTTCACGAAACAGCGCCACCACAGCCGCGCCCGCGCCTTTACCACCGCCTGTAATCAATACGCGACGGCCACTAAGCTGCAGGTTCATGGGGTAATCTCCAGGCTGTGGATGCGCTCATCGACCAATTCGATATGGTGAAACAGCTGCACCGGGCTACCGGGAAAATTGCCGGTCACGGTGGTGGTAATCACCATCTTGTCGCCATCACGAGAGACATCGGTGGGCGCCACGTGGTACTCAAACTGGCGGCGGGTGTCGCGTAACCAGGCACGAATGGCGGCAATGCCCTGGTGGGTTTGCCCTTCATCCAGCACGCGGGCATCGGCGGTAAAGCACTCCGCCAGCGGGGCATCATCCGCGCCGTTGCTAATGGCGATATAGGTGGCAATGGGAGTAGAGAGTGACACGCTCATGGTAGGCCTTCCTCATCGTGGTTGCTGTACGAGGATCTTCTGCTTAGGCTTACCGATTATCAAGAACGCACAAAAAGGTAAGTGGCTTACCCATGAGAAGGATTTACACGCCCACTAGCGCGGCCAGCGGAGTGGAAGATGTATTAAAAATGCTGGAAGGGCGCTGGAAGCTGATTATTCTCTTCCACCTCTTTGACGGTAACGTGCAACGCTACTCCGATTTTGAAAAGCTGATCCCCGGCATCTCGCAAAAAATGCTCGCCCAGCAGCTACGGCAACTGGAAGCCGATGGCATCGTGGCGCGCAAGGTGTACCCGCAAGTGCCGCCCAAAGTGGAGTACCGCCTAACCGAGTGGGGCCAAGCGCTCTGCCCCGCGCTGGATGCGCTGCTGAAATGGGCCGAGCAGAAGGATCACTTCAACCACCTTGCCGAGCAGAACGAACAAGACGATGTCGCCACCCAATGAGAACCGCCTGATGCGCTACCGCACCATGACGATCAACGACTACGAAGCCGCCATTGCCCTGTGGAGCGAAAGCCAAGGCGTGCGGCTACGCGATGCCGATTCACGGGAAGGCATCGAGAAGTACCTACTGCGCAATCCCGGCCTCAGTTTTGTGGCCGAATTAGAAGGCGAAGGAGAGAGCAAAGAGGGAGATAGAAACCAAGAGAGAGCAGGAGAGCTGGTGGGTACCATCATGGCGGGCCACGATGGCAAGCGCGGCTATGTGCAGCACTTATCGGTATCACATACCCACCGCCGATTAGGCATTGCCACACAGCTGGTTAGCCTCTGCCTGGAAGCATTGAAGAACGAAGGTATTTTGAAATCACACCTGATGATTCTTCCTGAGAACGAAGCCGCCCAGCGGTTTTGGGCAAGCCAAGGCTGGGCCTACCGATCTGATATTTTGCTTTATTCGTTTGTTAACGGGGATAACCACAACGTTTAACTGAGCTGAGCCTCAATCGCAGCCTGCACGCGACATGGGGTGAATCAATCGCCAAAAGCTCAATATTGAAGTGAAGGTCCGGTATCTGCTCATAATTGGCTTCAAGCATAGCGCGATAACCCTCAAGCCCTAGACTGGTTGGCGTGCGGGCATTCGCCAAGGGTAAGCAGGCTCAGTATCATACGCAGTCTAAACCAAGCCAAAGAAGTTATCGTTTATGTCATGCCCACCGTGCCCCCATTGCCAATCCGAATTCGTCTATCAAGATCAAAGCCTATTCATCTGCCCCGAATGCGCCCACGAATGGAACCCTGCTGAGGTTCAGGCGGAAGACGCCGTCACGGTAAAAGATGCCCACGGCACGCTGTTAGCGGAAGGCGACAAGGTCACGATGATCAAAGACCTCAAGGTCAAAGGCAGCTCACTGGTACTCAAGGTGGGCACCAAAGCCGTGATCAAGCGATTAATGGACAGCAAGGATCACCAACTAGACTGTAAGGTCGATGGCGTCGGCGACATGATGGTGACCGCCCACTTTGTGAAAAAAGCCTAAACCAGTCCAGGATGCTTCTTGCCACCTCACGACGCCGTCAGCAATAACCATCCAACAAGGAGATACGAATGAAAGCCATCGTGTTTGACGTATTTGGCACTATTGTTGATTGGCGCTCCAGCTTGATTCATCAGTTCAGAGGGCTTGAGCAAGAACTGGGGATTGAGCTACCCAGTGAAGAACTCGCGGATCAATGGCGGCAGCTGTATGCGCCTTCCATGGACAGGGTGCGCAGAGGGGAAATCCCCTGGACGGTACTCGATGAGCTGCATCGAGAAAGCTTAGTCAAGCTACTCGATCAACAGGGGATTGCGCTAGACGAAGCGACCATTGATCGCGTCAATCACTTTTGGCACCAATTATAACCCTGGCCGGATGTGCCGCTAGGCCTACAGCGCCTGAAAGAGCACGGCATCATCGCCACGCTGACCAACGGGAATGTCTCATTAATGGTCGATGTTGCCCGTCACGCCAAGCTACCGTGGGATATGATTTTTTGCGCCGAGTTATTCGAGCACTACAAGCCTGACCCAGAGGTTTATTTAGGGGCTTGCCGGCTGCTACGCCTGCCGCCGGAAGAGGTAATGCTGTGCGCCGCGCATAATGCTGACCTGCGTGCTGCCCGCGCAGTGGGCATGAAAACGGCGTTTATCCCCCGGCGCACCGAGTATGGGCCCCACCAGAGCAAAGATTTAGAAGCTGAAGAAGCGTGGGATTTTGTGGCTGAAGATCTCGTCGCGTTGAGCGAGCATCTAAGACAGTGAGCCAACAACACGCACCTTAAGCGCACGGCGGCGTTGGTTCGAAAGCGGGTTGGAAAGGGCACGCGGGGGCCGTTTAAAGGCGACACACTCTAAAAGTGTATTCTTCTAGCATCCCGCGTGCACCGCAGTCATCACTAGTCCCTCCCTTCTCACTGACAGATATGACTAACGAAAGTGGAGACTGGTGGTTGCCGCGCAAGCGTTTCCGGGCAAATGACGCTCAGTTTTTTGGCAAGCCCCGCATCACTGACCGGGATAGCACACAAAGTGCCCGCTCGAATCTCCTCTTCGACGCAAGCCGCCAGCACTAGTGATACGCCAAGGCCCGCTTTGACCGCCTGCTTAACCGCTTCGGTACTGCCTAATTGCATAGCCACACTCGGCTGCGGCCCTGCTGCGCCGAAGAAATTCGCCAGTAACCGGCCCGTACCTGTTCCAGGTTCACCGCCCAGCAAGCTCATTCCGGCGAGGGTTTTGCGGTCTATTTCATGCCATTTTGCATAGGGATGATCGGGCGAAGTAATTAACACCACGGGCTCCTGTCGCCAATCCATTGCCTGGAAGCCGGGTTTTGGGTGCCACCACTCCATTACCGCAATATCCAGCTCGCCGCTGGTCAGTTGTCTGGCAATGTTGGGATTATTATCGATCACCAGATCCAACTCAGGTGCCGCCGGGATGTTTTTGAACGAGCGCACGTAGGGTTGGAGCATGTAAATGCCGATGTTGGAGCTTGCCCCGACGCGCAAACGGGTACCGCTGACGACCTCCCGAGCGCGCTCCTCCAATCGCAGCATGCTAAGTGCAAGCGGCATCAGCGCCAGGGCTGCTTTGGTGGGCTCGCAACCCGTTTTACTGCGGCGTATCAACAGGGCACCTAGCTGTTCTTCGAGCTTTTGAATGTGCTGTGAAAGCGTGGGTTGTGCGATACCGAGAGCTTGGGCGGCGGCCTGAAAACGTCGGTGCTGAACCAGTGTGGTAAAACTTTTCAGCCAGACCAAGTTCAGCATGGAGTTGTCTCAGTGATAGTGGGCGAATTAGCCGCATCCTGAGGGCATTCTCCTTGTAACGCTTGAAGAATGTTGTCGGCAGCACGCTGTTCAATCATCAGCCGCACATCCTGGACGGCAGAGCCAATGTGTGCCGTAAATAGCGTGTTGGGATGTGCTCGCAAGGTGGGGCAAATCTCTTGCGGGCGATCCTCTCGAGCCCAATCTTCCATTTCAAAAACATCCGCTGCGTAGCCGCCTAACTGCCCTGACTCCAATGCTTCCAAAACGGCAGCTTCCTGCACTACAGAACCCCGGCATGGGTTGATCAAAAAAGCGCCTGGTTGCATCAGGGCCAAGCGCGCAGTGTTCATGGTATGCAGGGTTTGTTTATTGAGCGGCAGGGCCAAAATGACAATGTCGGCTTGCCCGAGCAGCTCTTCAAGCGACTTGCGCGCCACGCCTAGCGCGGCCTCCTCAGCAGCGGGCAAGGCGTCTGGCTGAGAATACAGCAAGCTCGCGCCCCACCCCTGGAGCCGTGTTGCCACTGCCTGGCCGATGGGACCCATGCCGACGATACCCACGGTCGCGCCGGCAACCCCCAGCCCATAAAACGTGGGCTGCCATCCCTTGAACTGGCCGGAACGAACGTACTCATCGGCCGCTCGGACATGGCGGATTAGGCTAATGGTTAGCCCGATGGTTAGCTCAGCCGTTGGCACCGTCAGCAGATCCGGCACGAAGGTCAGCCAAACGCCATGACGCGTACAGGCCTCCACATCAAAATTATCGTATCCCTTCAGGGCGGCACCAATAACTTTCAGCTTGGGACAGCCCGCTAGAAATTCCTCGCTGACCTGGTCCGGCATAAACACCATCATGGCGTCTGCGGTTGCCGCGCGGGCCTTTACCTCGGCGGCGGTCAAGGTAGTGGCTGACTGGTTGGTGATCACTTCACAGTGTTGTTCCAGCCTTTCCAACACACTGTTGTGTACCCGGTGGGTAATGAAAACCCTTGGTTTCATTTGATTTCCTTACTTGAATTTCTTACGAAGATGGCCGCTAAGGCTATCCACCATCGTCACCATAACGAGTATGACAATCAGGATGGCGCTGACTTCCTGGTACTGCATGACGCGTAAAGAGCCCATTAGCTCGAAGCCGATCCCGCCAGCCCCCACCATGCCCATCACCGTAGAGGCGCGGAAATTGTATTCCCAGCGGTAGATAGAGACATCAGCAAACTGCGGAAGCACCTGCGGGAGCACCGCGTGCCAATGAACCTGTAATCGCGTCGCGCCAGCGGCATTGGCGGCCTCTACCGGGGCTGGGTCGACATGCTCGATCGCTTCGGCAAAGAATTTACCCACCATGCCGATAGAATGAAGGCCGAGCGCGAGCACGCCCGGTAAGGCGCCAAACCCCACGGCAGCAACGAAAATAATGCCCATAATCAGCTCGGGCACCGAGCGAAGAGCGTTCAGCAGCGTGCGGGTTACGTGGAATACCACGGGGTGGGGCGAGGTATTGCGAGCGGCCAGGAACGCCAGGGGTACGGAAGCAGTGACCGCTATCGCCGTGCCGGCAATGCTCATGGCAAGGGTATCGACCAGCGGCGCTATCCAATCCATGGCGTTGGTAAAGTCGGGCGGTAGGGATTCTCCCATTAGGGTAGCGATGGCAGGCACCCCGTTGGCCAGGGTGCGAAAATCCAGCAGATCTACATACCAACTCGCCAGAAGAACCACTGCCAGCACCAAGCCCGCTTGGAAGAGCTTGCTCCGCCAGCCGCGGGCGTGTTCGTCCAACACGGCGTCAGGAGAAAGCGATGAAAGGGGTGGCGGCACTGTTTTGGACGGATTCATCATGCCCCCTTACATCTTGCCGAAGTCGAGGTTGAGCAGACTACCCATTTCCCGAATCACATCGTAATCGGCGTCCGTGATAACGGCGAAACCTTCGGCTTTTAGGTTGTCCAGAATCTCTTCATCATCGATGCTGATGAAGGCATCCTGGATCTGCTGCTTGAGTTCAGGGTCCAGGTTAGAACGCATCGCCCAAGGGTACTGAGGGTACTCCCCGCTGTGACCCAACACCCTAACCTGGTTGCGATCTATCAGGCCGCGGTCCATCACGTGCTCAAAGATCACTTCCGATAGCCCGCCTGCATCCGCATTACCATTGGCCACGTTCACCGCCACGGCATCATGGGTGCCAACGAAGTGGGCTTCATAGTCCTCGCCTGCTTCCAGCCCCGCCGATTCAAGCAGCACGGTTTTGGGAATCAAGTGGCTTGACGTGGAGGCACGGTCGCCATAGGCCATCTTCATACCTTCGATATCCGCATAGGACTCAATGCCGGAATCGACATTGGCAATGATGACGGAACGGTAGGTGGGCTTGCCATCTACAATCATGGCGGCAAAGGGTTCGATCTCGCTTTTGCTTCTTGCCATCACATAGGAGAGCGGGCCGAAGTAGGCGAGGTCGATGCGACCAAAGCGCATGGCTTCGATCATGGAGGAGTAATCCGTGGTGACGATCAGCTCAACTTCTTTTCCCAGGGTACTTTCAAGATACTCTTTTAATGGCTCGTTGCGTTTGATCAGTTCAGAGGCGTTTTCATCAGGAAGTAGCGCGACTTTTAACAGATCCGGGTTTGGATCAGGGTCTGCCGCCAAGGCCGGCATGGCGATTCCAAACATAAGACAGATGGCAAAGAAAAAGCTGAATAGCGGTTTCATTGGGCAATCTCCAGTTTTATCGGGGAGGGAGTGGTGGTTTGAGGGTTGGGTTCGGTGGTCTCAGCGGCGTCGGTCACAGCTCCGCGCGTGCCGTGGTAGATCTCGTTCAGGTGGCGTTGCTGTAACTGTGAGGGGGCCGCATCGAAAACGATTTGGGCATTCGCTAACCCGATAATGCGGTCAGCAAACCGCTGGGCATACTCCAGCTGGTGCAGTGAAATAATGGCGGTAATACCATCCTCACGGCATATATCTCGCAGTAGCGTTAGCACTCGCTCAGAGGTTGCCGGGTCAAGGCTGGCCACTGGCTCGTCCGCCAATATCATGGCGGGCTGCTGCGCCAAGGCACGCGCAATGCCCACCCGCTGTTGCTGCCCGCCGGAGAGTTGATCGACCCGGGTAAGCGCTTTCTCGGCCATGCCTACGCGGTCCAGGCAGTGCAGAGCAAGCGCCTGTTCCTGCCTGGGTAGCGGAAACAAACTGCGCCAGGTGCTGTGGTAAGCAAGCCGACCGGTCAGCACATTCTGGAGCGCCGTATGGCGTTCAATGAGCTGATGGTGCTGGAAAACCATGGCGGTTTTGCACCGATGGCGGCGTACCGTAGACCGGGTTTCGAGCGCACCTAGCTCGGCCGAGATCACTTTGCCAGTGCTGGGCCGCACCAAGTGGTTGAGAGAACGCAGTAACGTCGATTTACCCGCACCGGAAAGGCCGAGTAGTACCGTAAACTCCCCTTTGTGGAAATCGACGGTGGTGGGGCGGAGTGCGAGGACATTCCCAGGATATGTCACCCCCATTTTCTCGATGCGGAGCATTAAGTCAGAGGATTGAATAGGCTCCATTGGATCACCTTCTGCAATGTATAAGCTCACTTTATTGTGACTTACAATGCAACGGTAGCCCGCCTAAGTGACAAAGCTGTGTCGTTCAGGTGATAAGTTAATGACTATCCAAGGAGCGCAGGTAGCCAGTCAAACGGCTCAGATAACGCTTCTCTAGACCAATATCGTCACAAAACGAGGCCCACCAAGGCTGGGCGTACCGATCCGATATTCTGCTCTATTCGTTTGTTAATGGAGATAACCACAACGTTTAACCAAGCTGAGCCTCAATCGCGGCTTTATCAATGACCGACCAGACCTCCCTAATCTTGCCATCGCTAAACAGGTAGAACGCGTTTTCGCAAAACGTCACGTTTTTGCCATCCACCGCAAGGCCAAGGAAGCTACCTTTGGGTGTGACATCGAATCGCAACCTGCACGCGACATGGGGTGAATCAACGGCCAAAAGCTCAATGTTAAAGTGAAGATCCGGTATCTGCTCGTAATCGGCTTCCAGCATGGCGCGATAACCATCAAGCCCTAGGCGCCTGCCGTTGTGGTGGACATCGTCATGCACGAACTGGTCAAGGTTCGTCCAGTCTTGATTATTGAGGCAGGTGATGTAATCACGGTAGGTTGCTTCCAGGTCACGTTTGTTCATCCTGGTTCTCCTTTCTTGGGCAGGCGTGAAGGCATTCGCCAAGGGTATACAGGCTCAGTATCATAAGCAGCCTAAACCAAACCACAGAAGTCATCATTCATGTCGTGCCCACCTTGCCCCCATTGCCAATCCGAATTCGTCTATCAGGATCAAAGCCTGTTCATCTGCCCCGAATGCGCTCACGAATGGAACCCTTCTGAGGCTGAGGCAGAAGAGACCGTGACGGTAAAAGATGCCCACGGCACCCTGTTAGCGGAAGGCGACAAGGTAACGATGATCAAAGACCTCAAGGTCAAAGGCAGCTCATTGGTACTCAAGGTGGGCACCAAAGCGGTTATCAAGCGGCTCTTGGATAGCAAGAATCACCAACTGGACTGCAAGGTCGACGGCGTCGGCGACATGATGGTGACGGCCCATTTTGTGAAGAAGGCCTGCAGGAGCCAGTAGGCATCAGTAGCATTTGTTGGGATAGTGGCAGTTATAGGTATTAAGTATTTAAGCCGTGAGTTGGATTCCTGGGCCCAGGCTCAAGCAGATAGCGGAGGCAATCAAAAATATTTAAAAGGACACGCGATGTATTTGCAGAAAATGGCATAAACCGCAACATTCACGGTAACCCAAGGTAACCTATAAAAGTATTTTCTACGTACCTAAAAAAGGTAGTCACCATGTCAGCCACGATGAGCAAAGATGACGCGCACAAGCTAATTGAGCAACATTCCTGTGAATGCCACCTGGGAAGACCTTATGCATGAGATCTACATCCGGGAGACCATCGAAAAGGGCATGGCAAATAGCCAAGCGGGTAACATTACGAGTGTGGCGGATATTCGCAAGAAATACGGCTTGCCTGAATGAATGTGTTTTGGACAGCAACGCTATAGCGTATTGTCGCTACCCCATTCACGACGCAGTCAACTGAAGTTCATCCTCCACCACCGCATCACGCAACGTCTCAGCGAAGCTTGCCAGGGCGGGTGTCCAGGTTTCTGGTTCGGGGGCGACAAAATAGGTATCTATATTGGCGATGGACGCGGGCAGTGCCAGCGTGTGAATCCCGAACCGGTGCTGGTGGGCTTCAACCGTGCCACGGGGGAGCACCGTGTAACCCATTCCGGCAGCAACGCAGCCAAGCATTGCGTCCAGTGAACCAAACTCGAAGATCCGACCTGCATTGACACCCTGGGAGGCCAGCAGCAGCTCGATACGCTGGCGGTAGCTGCATCCCTGGCGAAACGCCAAGAAGGCAGATGTCAGCAGCGCTTGTGAAGAGGGCATCTTCGTCATCGGCGCAGAGCCGACTAATACAAGCTGCTCGCTAAACGCTTTGAGCGAGTGGTAGCGGCCATGCTCGAGCCGACCGGCCACGAAAACACAGTCCACCTGCCCGTTAAGCAACAACTCGACCAACTCAGCCGTAGGCCCGGTCTTGATCTGGATATCAACGTCAGGCTGCGCTGCGTGGTACGCCGCTAGTATCGGCGGAAGGCGCAACGCCGTCGTGGTCTCCATGGCGCCGATGCGCAGCCGCCCACACGCCTTCTCCTGGCCTTTGAACAGCGACACCGCTTCATCGTGGGCCGACAGCATGCGCTCGGCGTACTCCACCAGCGCCAACCCGGCACTGGTAGGGCGAACCCGCCCCGCACGGTGAATCAGCTGTACGCCTAACTCCTCCTCGAGCTTTTTAATGTGGGTGGTCACATTGGATTGCACCGTGTGCAGCTGCTTGGCCGCCGCACCAAAGCTGCCGGTGTCGGCCACGGCCACGAGCAGTCGCAGCGATTTAAGTTGCACGCGCCGTCTCCCTGTCAGGTTATCTATAAACAAGATAGTAGCTATCAAAACTAATCGTTTCTAGAAATAATTCCTCGCGCGTAGTCTGGCGATGTACCAACGTGCTGACGACCCCACCAAAGGGTGGCACAAAAAGGAATTGGCGTGATGAAGCGAACACTCACTACCCACGATCTGCCCGCGCTGATGACAGGCATAATGGCTACCCTGGCGGCGATTGGCATCGCACGCTTCGCCTATACGCCGCTATTGCCTGCGATCATTCAAGAGGGTTGGTTCACCGCGAGCCAAGGCGCTTACCTGGGGGCCGCCAACCTGCTGGGATATTTTATCGGCGCACTCGCCGCCCACTCGCTGAGTGAGCGCTTTTCTCCTCGCATGGTGATGGCCGCAAGCTTCGCGGGTATCGCGCTCAGCTTTGTGCTCTGCGCCGGGGCGGGTGGTTTTCTATGGTTCTTCTTCTGGCGGTTGGTCTCGGGGATTGCCGGGGCCATCTTGATGGTCGTTGGACCCTCGCTGGCGCTGGCAGCCACGCCCCCTGAAAGGCGAACGCGTGTCGGCGCCATGGTATTTACCGGTATTGGCTTTGGTGCACTGCTTTCGGCTTTCATCGTACCGTTACTCCTAGGGTTAAGCCTCTCCGTCACCTGGGGCACGCTTGGGCTGCTGTGTATTGCCGCTGGCCTTTTGTGCGACTGGGGAATAGCGCACTTGGCCTCACCGATCACGGCTAGCCCAAGGGGGAATAGTCCCATACGGGGTGCGGGTGTAAAGATAATCGTTATGTTGGTGGTGGGCGCTTACGCCCTGGATGCGATTGGCTTTGTGCCGCATACCGTGTTCTGGGTGGACTATCTCGCCAGGGAAAACGCCCTGGGCAATCAAGCAGCTTCATTGCAGTGGGGTATCTTCGGGTTGGGCGCCCTGTGTGGGCCGTTCATGATAGGCGCACTGGCGCATCGAGTGGGTTGGCAGGGGGGCTTGATGATCGCCTTTGCGGCAAAGGCCGCCGCCGTCTTACTGCCGGTGTTCTCGCTTGCACTGCTCAGCCAGTCGGTTTCCTCGTTTATGGTAGGGGCTATGATCCCCGGCATTGTGGCCCTCACCTCTGGCCGCCTTGCTGAGCTGGTAGGGCCAGCCGCCCACAAGAAACTCTGGGGGCAAGCCACCGCCGCTTTTGCTGCCGCCCAGGCAGTAGCAGGCTATGCCATGTCGGCGCTTTATGGCACTTGGGGCAGCTACGCGCCACTGTTTGCCATCAGCGGCCTTATCCTCGTCGCTGGCTTTTTGCTGGTGCTGCTTAGCCGTGGCTTACAGCAGCGCCACACGGATCCTTCTGCCCAACAACCTACAAAGCACTACAGGAGTCAATAATGGAACTCTACTTAAACGCAACCTCGCCCTATGCTCGCCTTGTGCGCATCGTATTACTGGAAAAAGGCCTGGCGGACACCGTGACGCTGAAGTGGTGCGACCCTTGGGCAGACGATGCCGAACTCTTAAAGGCCAACCCCGCCGGGCGTATTCCCGCGCTGGTAACGGAGGAGGGCACCACGCTTAGCGAATCAATGCTGATTGCCGTTTACCTGGATAGCGTTAGCCCCAACCCGCCAATGCTGCCAGCAGCCAGCCGGGGGGATGTGCTGCACCTAGCCGGGCTGGGCCAAAACCTGATGGATGCCGCGTTCACGACCGTGATTGCCAGAAAGCATTATGGCAACGAGATTGACGAGAGCGAGCTGGGTCAGCGCCGTTCGCGAGCCATTCAGCGGCTGCTTAAACAGCTGAACAATGAGCTTGGCGAAAAACAGCAGGCCTCAAACGTTAACCTGGGCGAAATCGCCATTGCGGTCGCGCTGGATTATTTGGCATTCAGGCTGCCAGAGGTGAACTGGAAAGAAGAGTATCCGCGGCTTCTGGCATGGCATGCGGGTGTGACTGCACGTGGAAGCTTTCAGGAAACTGCATTCGTTTAGCCAAGCGTACGCTAATATCCAGGCTGCTAATATCGCCTCGCGACTGCGGGGTGATATCGTCGGGTCAACCATCCCCAAGCTGCTTTTGTTTTTGGCCGATAAGCGGTATTTACCTTGTATGGCAAAAAACCGATAAAGGCACGGTGGGAGGTGGCTTTAGCCCGCGACCCTTCCAGCACCCAGCCAGCGAAGCAAAAAATGACAACCACCAAACCAGCCCCCATCACCATTGCACTCGCCCAACTGGCGGTTAGCAAAGCAGCGGTAGACGACAACCTACAAATGCACCTAACTTGCATAGAACGCGCCGCCGCGCTGGGGGCCAACGTGGTGGCCTTTCCCGAACTCTCGCTCACCGGTTACGAGCTGGCGCTACTCAGCCAACTGGCCATGCCCCGCGACGATGCCACCTTTGCCGTCCTCACCGCCGCTGCCGTCGCCAATAACACGGTAGTAATAGCAGGCTGCCCACTGCACAACCCTAACGGCAAACCCCACATCGCAGCGGTGATCTGCTTTCCCAACGGCGAACACACCTTCTACCTAAAACAGCACCTTCACGAAGGGGAGGAGGTTTATTGTGCCCCCGGCCATGAAAGCGGCCTGATCAACGTGAACGGGACCCGCATCGCCCTGGCCGTATGCGCCGACTTCACCCACCCAAGCCACGACGCTATCGCCGCCGCCCAACAAGCGGACGTATATCTCGCCAGCGCGCTGATCTCCCCAGGCGGCTATGCAAAAGATGCTGGGATGCTCGCCACCATCGCAAAACATCACCAACTGCCGGTACTGCTCGCCAACCACGTTTCCTCCACGGGCGGCTGGCAAACCTGCGGCAATAGCGGCGGCTGGAATACAGCAGGCGAGCTAACCGTGAAAGCCAACGGAACCCAGCCCAGCTTAGTGCTGTGCCACATTCACCACGGTGTATTAAGCGGTGGCGTAGAAGTGATGACTCACCTACCTTCCAAAGCATCCATAACCGACTAAAAGTTAAGCTCCCAAGGTAGGATTAACTTATGTTTGCTGCTAGTCTCAAAGTATTAGAGCGAACAACGCCGCAGTGAATTTACGATGCAGAATGCCCCCATAACGCTTCACCCCAGCCAGCAGCGCCTGCAAGTGCGGGTGGATGGCATTCTGCTAGCCGACTCCACCAATACACTGGAACTCCGCGAACACGGCTACCCGCCACGCCACTACTTCCCACGTGAAGACGTGCGGATGGACTTACTTATCGCTTCGAAAACAACCACGTATTGCCCATTTAAAGGGCATGCGGTGTACTTTTCGTTAAGTGAGCGGCGGGATATTGCTTGGAGTTATGAGAAGCCGCTTGAGGGGATGGAGGCTGTAACGGGTAGGGTGGCGTTTTATGAGGAGGTAAACGAATGACGTTTTTTGACCCGCAGTGGACATGCCGGGAAATGCAGCAGGCATGCGAGTTTTGGATATATAGCCTAATGGAAATTAATGTCTCAAAGAATCATAGACTTGGGAGAAACTGGCAGGCTGCAATTGCCGGAAAAAAGCGCCTGCACGTTCATTCAATCATAAGGCGCGCCGTCTAATACACTGTTAGCAGTTTTTGAAACAGAACCAGATTGGACAGGAGTTCGATTATGAAGGTGTGTGCTGCTCAATTTCGACCAATAGCAGGCGATTTCGAAACTAACCGTACTAAGCATCTTGAGCTTATTGAGTTGGCCGTTATCCAGCGAGCAGATGTGTTGTTCTTCCCTGAACTTTCGCTCACAGGGTTCGAACCACGACTCGCTGACTCTCTTGCTATCGAAGTAGACGACCACCGACTTGATCTTTTTCAAGAATGCAGCGATAACCACAACCTAATTATTGGTGTTGGTATGCCGATAATTGCGGGTTTTGATGTGTATATCGGAATGGTTTGGTTCGTGCCTGGCGAGGTTCGGTGCTTATACGCAAAACAAAAACTGCATCCTGATGAGCACCCCTACTTCGTTGCGGGTCATGAGCAACTTCTACTTGAGAGACAGGGCTTCAAATTAACGCCTGCCATCTGTTATGAATCACTTCAAATGGATCATGCTAACGATGCAGCCGCCTTATTTTCTGATATGTATCTCGCCAGTGTCGCAAAACCTGTTGGAGGTATAGCCAAAGCAATGAAGCATTATCCTATTGTTGCGCGACGTCACAATATGTTTGTAATGATGGCTAACTGTGTCGGTCCGAGCGACGACTTTCTTAGCGTCGGTCAGTCGGCAGCCTGGAACATTCGAGGGGAGCTTCTTACCCAGTTAGATGCAGAGTCTGAGGGAGTGGTTGTTCTGGACACCCATAGCGGAAGCGCTAGCGTGAAGAAACTTGCTAACCAAGCAATGCACGCGACAGGCGCATGATTGCGGCGTTATACGCCCATCGAGCACTGAGTGATTTTTAGGTCAGGGAAGTTATGTCAATAAAGAATATACAAAAACTAAAGCGGTTCGGTATTTTTCATAATCACACGAACGATAATGCCAAGGATTTTGGAAAATACAATCTGTTTTATGGCTGGAATGGTAGCGGTAAATCTACGCTTTCAGGTGTATTCAGGTGCATCGAAAACAAAACTGATTCAGGAAAGTTCCCTTCTTCTGAGTTTACAGTAAATACTGACGGGGGGACTACAATTACACAAGAGAATGTCGTTCAATCTGACCTAAACGTATACACCTTCAATCAAGACTTCATTGACGAAAATATTTCATGGAATAGCGTTGTCAAAAGTATTTTGCTTGTTGATAAAGCCAAAATTGAAGAACGCGAAAAGCTGGAAGAGCTGAAGAAGAAGCATAAGACTGATTCCGAAGCGTATAGCAAAGAAGCAGCAGAAATAAAAAAACTAGAAGAGGCCATTTCAAAATTTGGAACTGATAGTGCTCGTCGCTTGAAAATGAGCCTCCAATCTATTGATACGTCTGATAGCCATTATCTTAATTATAATAAAACAAAGTTTGAAGCGTTTATCACCTCAAACCTTAATGCAACAGAAAAAGACGCCTCGCTTCTTGGTGAAGAGAAAATTATCGAGCTAACCAATGCGGCTAAACCAAATCAAAAGAACCTAATCAGTTTCACCCAACAGACCATAAGTCAGGAAACTTTTTCCAAGGCGAAAGAGCGCCTTGATGACCTTCTAAAGACCAGTGTAGTCAGCAAAACCATTCAACGGCTTGTTGAACATGGAGATATAAAATCTTGGGTGGAGGCCGGCCTTGGTCTTCACAAGCGTCACAATACAAACCAATGTGAATTTTGCGGTAATACCATCACCGAAGAGCGGACAAAACAACTTGAAGCCCATTTCAATGATGATTACAAAGCCTTCCAAGACCGGCTTGTAAAGGCTGATAGCTGGCTTGCAGGTCAATATATTCAAGCTCCAATGCTTCCAGTGGCAAGTGACTTTTACGAAGAACTTAAAAAGGAATATAGTGAAGCCTGTACAAAATTGGAAAAAGCAACTACAGACCTGAACGAAGAAATATCAGCTTGGCACACTGCCCTGAAAAAGAAGACTGCAAACCCGCTTGAAACAGGTCTTGTGGTTGAAGCTATCACCTGAATCCGTGAGACCGCCCCCCGGAAGCACTTCTAACCCACTGACCTGCATGGCAATATAGCCATTATCGCCATTCACCCAGACAGTGCCATGCCCAACATAAAGTTCCGCGCCAGTCGCCGCA